>PLIC01000067.1 GCA_003139995.1 Candidatus Acidiflorens stordalenmirensis
CCTATAGCACCGGTGTTACTCCGACTGCTGTGACGATTGACTCACTCCAAGGTGATGGCCGACCGGTTCAAGCAACTCGCCGGAACTGCTGTCTTCCAGAGCCCGATACCAGTCCTCACGGGTCAGTTGCACCGCGCGCGGAACGTACAGGCCACTACAAGCTCTTCCTAAAAATGTTTGGGAAGGGCACGGCGGCAATCAGTCCACATCGCCCAAAACAATAAAAAAAACATGATGACTGACTCTCGCAACACAGCTTTGGTTGTTAGTGGAACTATGAGAATAAGCGGCTTCGCTCGTCAGTTGCTGTACTCGGGCGTGTACACTCACGACCGGGTCGATGAGGGAGGAGGGTCAATCGGATTTGTAGGACTTGGGGGGCAGCAGAAGTTGAATGCCGAAATAACCGACGAAATAGGACTGATTGGGACGGGTGGGTTCGAGGCTGCGTCCGGCCATGAAGAGGAGAATCACCGGGCGATGGATCTTGTAGCGGGCGCCCAAGCCAATCGTGGGTTGGCTTTCGGAAGGATGGAAGGTGCCTTGGGCGTAGAGTTCCATGTCCCCTTCGAGTTTTGAAGTGAAATCGTGGCCGAGGACGAGGCCGGTGATCCAGCCGTCCGGTCCTTTGTGGACAAACTGATAACCGATTTCGTAATCCACATCAACGGGGCCAAATTTCTTGGAGAATTCGAACGGCACGAGGAAGGCGTCGCTCGCGGGGGTGATCCTACGGCGGACGGCGTCGTCGGGGTTGTTGAGGAAGAGCTGCGGGAAAACCGAGATGTTGAGGCCGGACTCCCCGGCGTCGTAGAAACGCCACTTGACGCCGAGATTGGATTGACCGAGGCCAAATTTAGTCGCCGATTGAGTCGCCGATTTAACCGAGAACGGTGGATTTTGGACGCGCAACCAGGCATTTTCGTAAGTGAGCTGGATGCGATCGCCAACGCCGAAATTGATGTCGACGTCGGGGGTGTGGGAGACGGACTGATTGCCATAGAAGAACGGCATGTAGGCGAGATTGATTTCCCAATTGAGATGACCGGGAGTACCCGGATCATTGGTGTAGTAGGGCGGGCCGCCTTGGGCAAATGCGGAGGTAGCAGCAACGAAGAGGGCGAGGAGGAGGGTTAGGCTTCGCAACATAGCTACGGGGCCAAGGATGGAAAGCAGAAAGGGCATGACGGGATCAAGGGGAACTCCACTCGCCTCAAACTTCGAGATGGCGCGGAAGGAGTTTTTATACCACAAGGAGTCGGAGATAAGGAAGGAATGAGCAGCAAATCGAATTCTCCAAGGTCTACAAGCTCGGCCCACTCATTGGCGAGCGCACTTGGGGCGGCGTCCGCGGCATCCGCGGCGATATCGCGCTAATCGACGGCGGTTACATCACTCGTCCCGAATTCTCCCGCTACGACCTGAATAGCAAGTGGGCGGTGGAGAACCGCGGCTTTACTCCCGACATCCAGGTCGACAATCGCCCCGACGATGTGGTCTGGGGCAAGCATGCGCAGCTTGATCGCGCCATTCAGGAAGTGATGAAGCAGATCGAGGCCAATCCCAAGAAACTGCCGCCTCGCCCGCCCGACCTTCCAGCATATTCAGAGGGGCCGGCGATGTAGCTGGAACGACACCGACAATCGGAAGTTGGGCGGAACGCCCACTCATTTTCAGTACAGCCGGAAACTGGCCTCGATGTTGACCTGAACTGCGACCGGGCGTCCGCCCTGTTCGTCCTCATGCTCATCGGAGATCACAGTGCGTATCTTGCACCGCCGAAAGCGATTCGGACCAGATCCTCACGGAGCCAACTCGTGATGACTCCCCGATGGTCGGCGATCCAGAAGTAATCCGTCGCACCAGACTACTGCGCCAAAACTACTGGCAGGTCGATGAAGCTGGCTGCGCGGGCGGCGTGGTAAATCCGCTGGGTCGCCTTCACATAGTCTGACGGCTTGGCGAAGAAGATATTCGGCACAAATGTTTGCGGGTTGCGGTCATAGAGCGGAAACCAGCTCGACTGCACTTGCACCATGATCCTATGTCCTGGCAGGAACACATGGTTCGCGGTCGGCAAGATGAACTTGTATGTCAGCGGCGTGTTCGCTGCAATCGGCTTCGGTGTCTCGAAGCTCTCCCGATACCGTCCCCGGAAGATGTCCATGGCTATGCCCAGTTCGTATCCGCCTAACTCCTGCTGGCTTGGGACTTCACTGGGATAGACGTCGATCAATTTAACGACCCAGTCGCTGTCGGTGCCGCTGGTGGAGGCGATGAGATTCACAACCGGCGCGCCACTGATGCGCAGTGGTTCTGTAAGGACCGGCGTTACATACGACAGCACATCGGGACGGCCGTCAACGGCGCGTTGATCGGTAACCAGCCAGCGTCTCCATGCCTCGTGGTCCGCAAACCTTATGGGGCGCGGCAGATAAGGCACTGGCTTGGCCGGATCGGAAACGTACTCGTCATATTCTGACGAAGCATGGGCCGACGGAGTCTTGCTATCGCGCTCCGCCGGCGCAGTGAAGGACAAACCAAAGCCCGCCGTCAGATAGAGCGGCTTGGATTTCTCCGCGCAGCCGTTCTCGCAGGCTAGCGGCCAGGACTTCAGGCGGTCCCAGTGGTTCTCACCGGTGTTATAGATGAGCACAGGAGGAGTGTCGACCCGGGGCGCGCCCTCCTTCAGATACCGATCGAAGAATGGCCTCAGCACGTCGCGTCGGAATTCGAGCGCCGTGTCGCCGTTCCACTTCAGCGGACCCAGCGAAAAAGCTTCGTCGTTGACTCCGCTATGGCGCCATGGGCCCATCACCAGGTAGTTCATGTTATTCGCGGTATCTTTGGATTCGGTCGCCAAGTAACAGTGCACTGCGCCCCACATATCTTCCTGGTCCCACAATCCCTGTATCCACATCGTCGGGACCTTCAACGGCTGTGCCGCCATGATCTTGTCGAGCGCCTGCGCCTGCCAGAACGCATCATAAGCAGGATGCTCGGAAAGCTTGCGCCACCAAGGTAGTTGATCGAGGCCCGCGGCTTTGGCGAAGTCTCCGGCCGAGCCCGCGCGAAGGAAATTGTCGTAATCGTCGTAGCCCTGGCGTGCAATGCTGTGACCCTCCCCTTTCGCAGTGGTCTGAAAGGTCATGTAATCGAAGTTGGTCTGCCTATAAGCTCCGAAGTGAAACCAGTCGTCCCCCATCCAGCCATCCACCATCGGGCTCATCGGCGCTGCGACCTTCAATGCCGGATGTGGGTTGACCAGAGCCATGACAACGGTGAAACCCTCATACGAACTCCCCAGCATGCCAACCTTGCCATTGGATTCGGGGACATTCTTGACGAGCCAGTCGATGGTGTCGTAAGCGTCCGTGGAGTCGTCAGTATTGGTCGCATTCAGCGGGCCCTGTAATGGGCGAGTCATAAAATAGTCGCCTTCCGAGCCATACTTGCCGCGGACATCCTGGAAAACCAGGATGTAGCCGTCGACCGCAAACACATCGTTGCCCGGAGGCAAAATCGCCAGCATGTGCGGCGATTGCGTACGCTCGGCATGTCTCGACGCGTTGTAGGGTGTACGAGTCAAAATGATTGGCGCATTCTTCGCTCCCAGCGGGATGACAATGACGGTGTGCAGCTTCACTCCATCGCGCATCGGAACCATGACGTCGCGCTTCACGTAGTCGTAGGAAGCGGTTGCAGCCTCATACTTGGCAGGGACGTCAGGTGTGAGCGGCGAGGTCTGAGCCGAAGTCTGAGCCGAGGTCTGAGCCGAGGTCTGAGCATAGACCGTAGGCGCGAACGCCAGAAAAGCAACCGCAATCAACGAACGCCGGAATGAAGACACACGGATCATACAAGCACCTCCAGAATGGACTCAGCGCCTGAGCAAAGCGACGCTAGTCTCTTTGCGTCAGGAACTTCATTGTAGCGGACGCTATCTCGTTCATCTGCTGAGCGCGATCACACATGCGCATACGGTATGCACACTGGATCATGGGTACCCGTTCTAAGAACATCTAGGTTCGGCGCACAACGTCCGGATTGCCCGTCATCCACCCGCAATCGGCGAGATTCGCGCCGCCACAGATCAACATCACTTTCCAGATCCGGACAATGCTCCAAAATGAGGTGTGATACCTATCACGGCAATGGAAACAACTTTGTGCTGATAATGCCGTCACGTGGCAGGAACTAGGGAGAAAGCAGAAATCATGCGCNNTACACGCGCAACAGCGGCAAGCGCTTCAAACTCAGGTTGCGGCGCCGGCAGGCGCGAAGCTGATCGGCCGCCTTCCCGGCTCGCAGCGCTTGCGGCTGGCGATCTCGCTGCCGCTGCGCAACCAGGACCAACTCGACAACCTGCTGCGTCAGCTCTACGACCCGGCCAGTCCGAACTACCGTCACTTTCTGACCGTGGAGCAGTTCACGGAACAGTTTGGTCCGAGTGTGGGGGACTATCAGCGGGTGATCGGATTCGCACAATCGCATGGTCTGAAGGTGGTGCGCAGTTTTCCCAATCGTCTGGCGCTGAGTGTAAGCGGATCGGTGGCCAACATCGAACAGGCCTTCCAGGTGACCATGCAGGTCTATGAGCATCCGACGGAAAACCGCACGTTCTCTGCTCCCGATGTCGAGCCGACAGTCGAGTCCGGTGTGCCGGTGCTCAGCGTTGATGGTCTGAGCACCTACAACCTTCCACATTCCATGCTGAAACGAGCGACGCCGAACGAGGGCGTGCACAGCAACCAGACCGGCTCGGGACCGGGAGGTCAGTTTCTGGGAAGCGATATGAGAACGGCCTACGGCGGGGGCACGGCCCTCGATGGCTCAGGGCAGGCCATCGGATTGATTGAGTTAGGTCCTTACCGGCTCACGGATGTTCTGGATTATTTCAGCACTCTCAGCCAGACGCTCAGTGTCCCCATTGTCAATGTGCTGCTGGACGCCGACGGGATCTGCGCCGGCTCGCCGCCTTTTGGCTGCGATGATGGCGAGGAGGTCGTCGATATCCAGCAAGCCATTTCCATGGCTCCCAACGCTTCCGCATTGATCGTTTACGAAGCTTATGGTTCTGGCATTGATGCCCTCGCCGCGTACACTCAGGCCGCCACCGATAACATTGCCAAACAAATGAGCATGTCTTTTCTCTGGGGTGGCAATCCGGGATCGGAGCCGGGCTATGAACAGGTTTTTCAAAAGTTGGCGGCGCAGGGGCAGAGTTCATTTGTGGCCTCCGGTGACACGGGAGCGAGCATTCCTAGCCCAGGAAACTCTGGTGCACTGTACCCGGGGAACAGTCAATACATCACGGGCGCCGGAGGAACGGACTTAACTACGAATGGCGCGGGGGGAGCTTGGCAATCGGAAATGGGCTGGGTCGGCAGCGAAGGCGGGTGGAACAACGAGTCTCCAATCCCGAGTTGGCAGTCGCCGGTCATCAACTCGTCGAACGGAGGCGGTAGCAGTTACCGCAATATACCCGATGTGGCCGCGGAAGCGAATCTGGACAACTATTTCTGCGCCAACGGCGCTTGCGGGGGCGGAGCCGGCGGGACCAGCCTGGCAGCACCGCGGTGGGCGGGCGTTGTGGCGCTGATCAATCAGCAGGTTGCAGCCAACGCTACCGCCGCAGGTAGCAACTCCACGATTGGCTTCCTCAATCCCACCATCTATACAGTCGGCCAAGGGTCAAGCTACGGCAGCGCCTTCCACGACATCACCACTGGCAGTAACCCTTGCAGCAGCAGCCCCGGCTGTCCGGGCAGTTTCAGCGCCGTCACCGGCTACGATCTCGTGACTGGTTGGGGCACGCCCAATGGTCCGAGCATCTTCGGTGCTCTTGCTCCGATCTCCACGAACCCTAATTTTTCCATGTCGGCGACGCCGGGTATTTTGAATCTCACACCGGGCAACGGTGGAACCAGTTCGATTGCGGTGAGTGCACTGCAGGGCTTCAACGCGGCGACTAATCTGACGGTGACGATCCCGGATTCGCCCACAGGCGTGACTGCCAGTTTGAGTGCGTCGTCGATTCCAGCCGGCGGCGGCCCGGTGACGTTGACGGTTTCGACAACCAGTGCAACCCCCGGCGGAACCTACGTGGCCGCCATTACCGGAAAAACCAGCGGAGGACTGACCCAAACGGTTTATGTGACGCTTGCGCTGCCCTGGTTCGAACTGACTACGGCGCCCGCAGCGGGTGTGTCCGTCAATCAAGGCGGGAGCGCAGCCGGCATTATTGCGGTCGACGGCTTCAACGGCTTCAATGGCTCCGTCAACCTCGCTGCGTCGGGCTTGCCGGGTGGAGTGACGGCGACGGTTACGTCGACCGGTTCCACCACCAATACGGCAACATTCTCAGCCAGCAGCACGGCAATGCTGACGGGTGCGGGCAGCCCCTACAGTGCGACGGTCAGCGCCACGTCGCCGGGCGTTGCCGCACAACGGGACGCCATCGCTCTGTTTGTAAACCCAGCCACCACGGGCGGCTCTGGGACAGAGGTAGATCTGTCTTCGGCGTACAACGTGTACGGCTTCTATACGGACGCGGACCAAGCTGCCATTACCGGCCCGAACAGCCTGGACGGCGTGGGCTACGCGTATTCAGCGAATCTGTTGAACTCCGGGCTGGACTTCAACGGCGCCCAGTTCACTTTTGGACCGGCGAATCAACCCGATGCCGTCTACGGCACGGGCACTGCCATCCCGCTCCCCGCAGGCACGTACGCCACCCTGCAGATGTTGGCCACCGGAATCGAAGGCCCCCAGAAATCGCAGACGGTCACGGTGACCTACACCGACAACACGACCTCGCAGTTCACACAGAGCTTCAGCGATTGGTGCAGCGGCCTCAACGGCGGCGGTTGTACGAGTCCTGGGGGCTATTCTGGCGAGTCAGTCGCGGTGGCCATGCCTTATCGCGATAGCTCTGGCGGATCGGACAACGGAGTTTTCTACCTGTACCACTATTCTTTTGCTCTCAGCACCAACAAGACCGTGCAGAGTTTGACTCTGCCAACCAACCGGGATGTGGTGGCGCTTGCGGCCACATTGGCTGGTCCCGTCACTACGGGTTTTACGCTGTCGCCTGCTCCGAGTACCTTGAGCGTCCCGCAAGGGGGCAACAACACGAGCACGATCACGGTGAACCCCACGGGCGGCTTCACTGGCAGTGTGAACTTGGCAGCTTCGGGCCTGCCGGGTGGAGTGACCGCATCATTCAACCCAAATCCCGCAACGACCACGAGCGCTCTGACGCTGACGGCGAGCGGCACGGCGACCACGGGCGGGCCGACCGCAGTGATCATCACCGGGACGTCGGGGAGCTTGACGCCGACGACCATGATCGACGTTACGGTGACGCCGCCGGCAAGCTATTCGCTCTCGGCCAGAACAGCCACCCCGGCATCGATCAATCCTGGCAGTACGTCGCAGGCTACGGTGACCGTAGCTTCGGCGAACGGCTATACCGGCACTGTCACTCTCTCGTGCAGCGTCACGTCGACAGTGACATTCACGCCAGCACAAGCAGCGTGCTCCTTCGGCAGCACGAGCCCGGTCACGGTCACCAGCAACGGTGGAACCGCAACGGTGACGTTCTCGACCGTGTCATCGTCAGCAACGATGTTCCGCAGGTCGGGTCCGCTCTACGCGCTGTTGCTCCCAATCCCGGGGCTGGCCCTGATCGCTCTCGGGCTGGGCGCCCGCGGTTCACGCCGGAATAGACTACTGGGCTTGTTACTCCTGTGGATGATGTTGGTTGTCCTGCTCATTCTTCCTGCTTGTAGCGGAAGCAGCGGCGGTGGAGGTGGTGGCGGCGGGACGCCTGCAGGAACCTACACGGTCACCATCACTGGCAAGGATGCCAACGGCATGGCTCAGACTGGCGCGGTTGCTGCCGCGACTGTTACCGTCCATTAGGGAAATACTAGGTAACGACCGTAATATGCTGATACCAAAGCGCTGGTGCCGGGAGGGGGAGTCGAACCCCCATGAGCCGAAGCTCAACAGATTTTGAGCCTGCCGCGTCTGCCAGTTCCGCCATCCCGGCCTACTGCATAAATTAGTACATAAATTTGAGCAGAGGACTAGCTTAATTGACGATTTGAGGCTTTGCAACCGCGACCCCTTTCGGGTCAACAGCAACCGAAGTGTCGTGATTTTGGGCCCGCCTCAGCGGCCACGCGACTTGCGTGTAACCTGCGCGCACAAGTACATAAGTCGTTTGTTTTTTTGTGGCTTGGCCTCTTCTATCGCGAGTAAGAATATGTCCTAAAGGTTGGGGGCGAGAGTGCCGATAGTGTAGACAAGCGGGGGTAGGGCTAGGGCTCCCGTGGAAGGTGAAACTATGGGAATCAGTTCGATTTCGGCCGCAAGCCTCAGTCAGTACGTTCTCGCGTCCAGCAACTCCACTCCGCTGCAGCTGGCATTGGAGGCTCTGCAGAACAGTCTTGCATTGGGCGACCTGAATGGCGCCCAGTCGGCGTTTCAGACGGTGCAAAATCTGAACCAGAGCCTGGAGGCTGCCAGCGGAAACAGTCCGTCGAACAGTTTGCAGTTTTCCACCGATTTGACGGCGCTCGGCAGCGCGTTCAGCTCGGGCAATGTATCCACCGCCCAATCTGCTTTCGCGACGGTTCAGAGCGACCTGAAAAGCTCAGCTTCGCCATCGCAGACACTCGAGACCAACGTCGCATCCCAATCCGAGCAGTTGGTCCAAGAACTGCTCAGCACGGTGAACGTGAGTAGTGCTTCTTCCGGCACCTCTGACAGCACGACTTCCGTGTTAGAGCGGGTATATGGAAGCGGGGGCAGCCTTAACGTCCACGCATAGAGCTAGCGGTTGAGGGCGTCGCCTATGCTCGCTTGCACTCGTTCCCGGAAGCAGAGCGTTTGTGCCGAGAACTTGCGGGACACCACCCTAGAAGCCCGGCAGAGGGGTGATTCCTTTTGATTCCACGCACTCATAGGCCCGGCCGGCCGCGAGGTTCTTGTATTCTTCCGTTCTTCCGCTGGGCCATTCAATGACCAGACGATCGATCTTGTCGCGCTTGCCCAGCCCGAAGGTTACGGGCAGTTCCGATTGCGACAGATAGCTGGATCCGCCCTTGACCAGGCGCGATTGGCTCGTAGTTCCATTCAATGCACCGTGAAAGATTTTCACCGCAGCGCCGATGGCATCGCGATTAGACTTCGTCCCGACTAAATGGATCCGGATGCTTCGGTTTCCGGCAGTCTCGTCATTGCGATAGAGATAGGCTGGGCCGTTGTTAGTGGTGATCAACAGATCAAGATCGCCGTCGCGATCGAAATCGCCATAGGCAAGCCCGCGTCCGACCTTTGGTTGACTGAAGCCGCCGCCGATTTCAGCAGCCACGTCGACAAACGTTCCCTTTCCGCTGTTCAGGAAAAGTTGCGGCGGCTGCGCATAACCGACGCCGCTGACGTTGCGCACCGTGTCGTCGATATGCCCGTTCACCACTGCCAGGTCGAGTGCGCCGTCCAGATCGGCATCGAGAAACACGCATCCGAATCCCAACTTATCTTTCGACGCCGCCCCCACTCCGCTCTGCATGGCTACGTCAACATAACTTCCGCTATCGGAAAGCCGGTAAAGCCCGGTCATCTCGTTATCGAAATTCGTGATGGCCACGCCCGAGTTTCCTGAATTGTCGAAGTCGGCCACGTCCACGCCCATTCCGGCGCGCGCCCTGCCCTCCACGGAAAAGGCGATGCCGGCATCCACGGCTATGTCTATAAACGTGCCGTTGCGCTGATTCCGATAAAGTTTATTGGGCTGCGTGTCATTGGTGACCAGCAGATCGGGCCAGCCGTCGTGATCGTAGTCGAGCATGGCTACGCCCAGGGATTTCGAACTGCTGTCGAAAATTCCGCTCGTGGCCGTGACATCCTCGAAGGTTCCATTGCCGCGATTGCGAAACAACCAGCAGGTTTCTCCGCGGTAGGCTTCGGGAGTGCAATACGACTTGTGCTTGCCATCGAGGCTGCAAAACACATCGTGCTCGGAAGACCATTTGACGTAGTTGCAGACAAACAGATCCAGCAGTCCGTCGCGATCGAAATCAAACCACAAAGCGGACGAGCTCAACGCCTGTCGGCCGCCCAGCCCACTCGACTTAGTAACATCGATGAACGTCCCCTTGCCGGTGTTCTTGAACAGCCGGTTCTGCCCGACGCAGGTAATCAGGATGTCGGGATAGCCGTCGTTGTCGTAATCTCCGATCGCAACTCCCATGCCGTACATCTCGACGTCGAGCCCGGCGCTGCGAGTTACATCGGAAAACGTGCCGTTACGATTGTTGCGATAGAGCTTCAGCGTGCTGGGCTCCGACTTATGCTCCCGTTTGTGTCCGGGCCAATCGGCGCCGTTTACCAGAAGAATGTCCTGCCAGCCGTCGCGGTCGTAGTCGAGGAATGCGCAACCGGCGCCGAGCGTTTCCGGCAGCAGCTTCCCGCCGTAGGCGCCGCTGTTGTGACGAAAGCGAATTCCAGACTGGCCAGTTACATCCACCAGGCGGAAACCGGGATCAGGCGAGGGAGAAGCTGCGAATGCGTCCAAGAGCAAGCCTGATGTCGTTGTTGATGCCAAGCCTGCCATTGCCCACAGAAACGACCGGCGGTTCAGGGCAGGGAGGCTCACGGCAGGCCGATTCACGGCAAATCTACCAGCCCGTTGCGGATCGCGTAGACGACCAACTCGGCGGTCTTGTGGGTTCCCAAAGCGTCCATCATGTTGGCACGATGCACGGCGACGGTGTTGGCGCTGAGGTCGAGCGCTGCCGCAATCTCCCTGTTGGATTTGCCATCCACGATCATTTGCAGGACTTCGAGTTCGCGCGGGGTGAGCCCCGCCTGGCGCTTGCCTTTGAGCGCAACCGGGCGCTTGAGTTGGGAATCGAGCACAGTTTCGCCGTTCGCGACTCGCCGGATGGCAGCACCCAACTCCAGGTCCACGGCGTTTTTCAGAACATACCCGCGCGCGCCGGCATCGAGCGCCTGCCGCACCAGAGTCTCCTCCGGATGCATGCTGAGCATGAGCACCAAAGCCTGCGGATACTTCCGAAGAATCTGCCGCGTGGCTTCGAGTCCGTTCATGCCGGGCATGGCGCAATCCATGACAATCACTTTCGGACGAAGCTCATCCGCGAGTTTGATTGCTTCAGGGCCGTCGCCAGCCTCGCCGGCAACGGTAATGTCCGGCTCATCCTCCAGAATGCGCCGGAATCCTCGTCGCACCAGGGTATGGTCGTCAACCAGCAAAACTGAAATTTTATGCGGCATGTAAGTCAAGCTTCTCTCTTGGGACTCGTAATCGAACCAGCGTTCCTTTTCCACCTTGCGCGGGCCGCAAAAATTCAACTGTGCCGCCAAGCAACTCCGCGCGTTCCCGCATCGCCACCAGTCCAATTCCCTGCGTTGTAGCCCGCGCTTCAAAACCCCTGCCGTGATCTTCCACCTCGACTTCCAAAGCTTGCGGCAGAAATCGCAGGCGCACCCATGCTTCCCTGGCTCCCGAATGGCGGGTCAAATTATTCAAGGCTTCTTGCATCACGCGATACACATGAATGGCGGCGTTGCCGTCCACGGGAAAGGGTTCGCCCGATTTCTCATAGAATACGCGAATCCCCGCCTGCCTTTCCAACACCGGCAAATACCAGTCGAGCGTGCTCTCCAGTCCGGTTTCTTCGAGCATCACCGGATGCAAGGCCTGCGAAAGGCTGCGCACTTTGTCCAGCGCGCTTTGCGTAATCTCACAGACCTCGCGCAGTTCGGAGCGCAGCGCCGATCCCTCCGGAGCGTGACTTCCCGCGCGGGTCAGCATGGCGCCCACGGCGGTCAGAATCTGTCCGAACTCATCGTGCAATTCGCGCGAGATGTGGCGCAAAGTGGATTCCTGGGTCGAAATGAGCTTCTGGGCAAGTTCGCTGCGCTGTTCGGAAAGCGCCGCGAGTTGCGCGAACAATCGCCGGTTCGAGCGGATCAGGTAAAGGCTGGTAAAGAGAATGGCAATCAAAGTCGCCGTCAGGAACAGATACACCTGCCGCTGAACGCGGTCATAAATTTCCGCAATGCGCAGCGCAGCTTGCTCTTCGCTCTCATTGTTCTGCACCAGCAGCCGGGACACGGCCGTGCTCAGCGCTTCCTGCCGGGCCCGCAGCGAGATTCGAATCTGCGTCCTGGCTTCCGCCTGGTTGGGGTCGCGCGCCAGGGCAAAGGTCCGATCCACGGCGTCCCAGAACTGCGTGACGGAATTCTCCAGGTATTGCTTTTGTTCGGGAGTTCGATTGACCGGGGCAACTTGTTGCTCGCGGCGCAGCGCGTCGTCCAGATCCGTCCGCACGCGCTGGAACTGCGCCGACCACGCCGTCAGCGGGTAGGGCTCATCGTTGTCCAGCATGTCGCGCATCGCCAGCGCCAGCGTGTTCAAGTCGTTCTGGATGCGCAGCAGTTGCAGAGAGTCTTTCCGGTTGCGGTCCACCAGATTGTTCTGCAGTTCACGCAAGCCGGAGATCTGCCGCGTGATGTATCCCGAGTAAGCCACCACGGCCGCCAGGGTGATGATCAGCCCAACAGATAATCCGGGAGTGGGAGACCGATGAAGCGCAGGAGAACGGAGCACGCCCCGAGAATACAACGGGGACGGCCTAATTTACCAATCTTCCCAGCGCCGCGCGCAATTCTTCCGACCTAAAACCGAACGGACCCGGCTTGGCCTTGTATGCAACATGCCCCTTTGCGTCGATCAGGTAAAGACGATCGGGCCAGCCCGTATAGGCTTGCTCGGTCGAGTTGCCGAATCCGTCGATCACCGCGGGAATCTGGATGCCTAGTTTTCGCACGCACGCTCCTGCCACCAGCGCCCGCTCCTCTTCATCTTTCGGGCTGCCTAAAACAACTTTGTCTTTGAGATTGCTCTCCATCTGCCAGACGTCGCTCGGATGCGCTTCCGTGATGTACACCACCAGGAAAGCGACCCTGTTCCCGTATTGCTCGTAGAGCTTGTTAAGAGCGGGAACCTCCCGCCGGAACGGCGGTCAAGTGTAGCTGCCAAAGATCAGCACCACGGGGCGCCCTTGCGCCGTCAAACTCGATAACTGCACCGAGGCGCTCTTGTCGAGCTTCATTAGCGAAAAATCCGGCGCAGGGTCGCCAACTTGCAAGTTACCGGCACGAGCATGCGTCCACAAGGTCTCAAATGGAAGCACGAGAAATGCGACCGGACCCGGTATCTTCGCCATGAACCGCGCAAATGCTTCCGGCGGTTTCCGCATGACCTCGTACAGCGCGCCGCAGGCAAGCGCCCACGCCCGAGCGATCACGCAAAATGCTCCGATCAATGCCCTCTTCACAAATGTGCGTCGTGTGCTCAAGGAACCTTTTTCACAGACTTCTTCCAAACATGCGCACGAAAACAGAAGCCCGATGCCAGAACACATTCCCCACCGAGCGTGCAAGGCCATGCGAAGCGATTTCGCACCCAGCTAAAGTGCCGTGATTATAGGGAGGCAGACAGATAGGTCAATAATGTGAAACTAGTATGCTGGTCAGCCGAAGCCGTCGCGAGCCATCTTATCAATGAATTCGAGGACATAAGACGATCACCGCAATAGGTTCGCAAGATTCCTGGCAAAAGCCATCAGGCCAGCCCGCCGCCGTCCACGACGACGCAAGTCCCGGTGATCCACTTCGCCATGTCACTGGCAAGAAACAGGACAGCATTCGCGACATCGCCGGCAGTCCCGACCCGATTGAGCGGACGGCTTGCGGCCTCTTTCATGAACTGCTCGGGATTTTCTCCAAGTTGGCGGCACTCACTCGCCAGCATCGGAGTATCGATATCGCCCGGGCACACGCAGTTGACACGAATGTTGTCTTTTCCATGGTCGATCGCCATGGCCCTGGTCAAGTTCAGCAGTCCGCCCTTCGCCGCACAGTAGGAAACCGCCTTCGCGCCCCCTTTGAGTGACCATCCCGATCCCGTATTGATGATGGTGCCTCCTCCGTTGCGGATCATGTGCGGAATCACTTCGCGCGAAAGCAGGTATACGCTCTTCAATGTCACATCGAGAACAGCATCCCACTCTTCTTCTTCCAGCGCTAAGGTGTCTTTTCGGATCACGATACCAGCGTTGTTGCAGAGGATGTCGATTCGCCCATAAGCGGCAACCGTCCGTTCCACCGCCTGGTGGCAATCGGAGCGCGAACGAACGTCGCACGCGATCGCTATGGCACTGCCACCGTCCCGCTCGATGCCGGCGACTGTCTCCATGCCGCCCTCGGCGTTCTTATCGAGAACGGCAACCGCCGCTCCCATCTCCGCCAGACGGACCGCGATCCCCCGGCCGATTCCCGACGCGGCCCCAGTCACTATGGCGACCTTGCCTTCGAGAGAGAGCATCTGTTCCGCTCTATTGCGAATATTCTTGGAGTTCATTTCAACCTCATCATGCTAAGAACCAGCGCAAGATCGGCTGTCTCTCCTAGTACCGTGACCGCGTGATTGTTACTGCTGCCGATCTAAGCTTGCTGGTGGAGAGCCGAGTGTCCCCGCCTGGCTGGACGGGCGAGACGCCTATCTCTCTATCGTATAACTCATCACGCGGTCACGGTACTAGCGGGCAACGTTGTTTTCCTGTTCTAGCTGCTTGCCTTCAAGCGCCTTGCCTGGGCCGCTGCCGGTCCCTCCTTGGCCAGCGGAAGCTCGGTGATTTTCCGGCAAGGATGTAAGGATGCGCGTTTCACGGTCGGGTCGAGTTTGGCGGGGAAATCGGCGGACCCAGATAGCTGCCAGGAAGGCAACCGCGTCGGTCTTTAGATCCGCGTTGCCATTGGACAGTGAAGGCGCTGCCCTCCGTTGTACCGAATGGACCGAAAAACGCTGGAGAAAGTGGCACAGCAAAAGCTGCGTAACCGATTGAAGCCGAGAGGAAGATCGGTCGGGGAGAGAGGATTTGAACCTCCGACCCCTGGTCCCGAACTCAGTAGAGTCAACAGCTAATTCATTGGTCTGGTACCGCTTACGAATCTTGGGCGCAAACTCTCAGTTGCACCCATGCACCCAGGCCAGCATCAGACTCCTGCCGCGGTTGGGATGAGCTGGCCGAAAATGCCCACCGGCTCTGGGTGAGCTTGGATGGCACTGAAGGCGGCCGGCAGCTTTGGTATGGACGGCGCGCCAACGATTTGGCCAACCAAGTCACTCTTACTTGGCAGAAAGCGAAGCAGCCCTTGCCTGCGTTTGAACTCGCCGACCTCAGCGACAGGCCCTGGAATCTGGCTTCACTGAAGGGCAAGGTGACGTTCATAAACTTTTGGGCATCGTGGTGCGGGCCATGTCGCGAGGAGTTGCCTCATTTGCAAAAGCTCATCGACCACTACAAGGATCGTTCTGATGCTCAGTTCATCACCTTGAACATGGACGAGAACCCCGGGCTCATCCAGCCCTTCCTGAAAGAGCACGAACTCTCCATAGTCGTGATCCCGGCTTCGAACTACGTGACCGAGACGCTGAAGGTGCATGGAATCCCGCAGAATTGGATTGTGGATGAGCACGCCGTTGTGCGGCTGAAGAGTGTCGGTTACGGTCCGGCGGAACAGTGGGTAACGGGCATGGAAAACGCCATCGACGAGGTCAAGCCTGCCGCAAACGGGTCGCAACCCTAGCTTCCTGGACGACCAGAAGATAAAATCTAGCAGCGTTGCCTCACCGCATTGCTGGCAAACATCGCTCATTGATCTCGTCGTGAGCGAAATCGCCTCTTCTATTTCGACACTAGGGCGGACTCAGTTGCTTGTCTTGGCGGACTCCAGCTTTTGTGTCATCACTTCTCCCCAGTTGTCTTCCGCGCCATAACCGATCTGCGTCCACAGCCAATTGCCTTTCGGATCCACAACCCAGTTTTGGGGGATGCCGTCGTACCCAACCCCAACTTGCAAGTTGTTCACCAGCGAATAAGCAGGGAGGACGGGGAAGGTGTAGCCCTTATCTTTTACATAGGGCGCCAGCAGCCCAAGGTCTTCGTCAATGTCAAAAGTGAGGAGCTGAATATCGGGACGGCCGTTAAGTTGTTCGTAGAGTTTCTGGAGCTTTGCCAGTTCCTCTTGGCACGGGCCGCACCAAGTCGCCCACACGTTGATCAGGACTGCCTTGCCCCCAAGGTCCTTCAAGCGCCAGGTTTTGCCAGACAAATCGGACAGTTCGAATGCGGGAAGCGTTTTTTTCGGCTTTTCCCATCTCCCTTGTGCCAGTTCCGTTCCTTTCGAGGCGAGTGGCTTGCTCCATAGGGCCCATGCGGCGGCTGTACCGCCGGTCTCTTTCCAGAGTGCTTGGGCTTCGTCGGTAAGATCATCCCGGAACTTTCCTTTCGAGTATTGCGGCGGTTCCGAGCGGGTGCGTAATGACGATTGATAGTAGGCGAGGGCGTCGAGCTTGCGGCCTTCCAGCGCGGCCAGCCGGGCGCGATTCCACCAGTAATCGGACTGCAGTTTTCCCTGGGTGGGCGGCCCCTCGACGAACTGTTTGATCGCCTTGACTGCATCCGGCCGCCCGGCGAGTTGAGCCGCCTTTAGTATCTGACCATCCAGCCGCAGGTCCCAAGCGAGATCCATCTCGTTAAAATGATCCCGATCTTCGGCAGAGAGATTGTCGTCCGGCTTTTGTAACGCGCGTTCCCTGGCTGACACTGTTTTAGCTTGCTCAAGCAGATCAAGCGCGCGGCTGGGCTGCCACTTATGTTTCAGCAGAAAGTCTGCAGCATGAAATTGGGGGGTCCAGGCGTCGGGCGAGTTGTATGCGGCATTATATCGCAGATATTCGTCCATGGCGGCGATACCGTCTTTCTCAGTCAGCGAATCTTCGTCAGAAATCGCGTGGAACCACGCGTCGTGCGCAATATTGTCCGGGAAATCGCGAATCCATCCTTTTAGAGCCTCTTTGTAAGCCTCATGGTACTTGTCCCACGCCGCCGCATCCTTCTGGTCTTCGGGTTTCTTGTTCGCCTTTTGCCAACGCTCGGAGACTATATGGTAAGCCTCGCCGGAATGGGGACACTCGCGTAACAGGCGGTCCTCCATGGCGGTGATGGTCTCGGACGAAGCGCCGGCCTGCTTGTAACCATTGATCAGGAATGACTGCCATTCGGAATCTGGTTTCGGGTTGAGCGATTCAAGCCGCTTAAGGTCCGCAGCAATCTGCTTGCGCAGCGCATCATGCTCATGGGGCGGGTGCATGCGAAATTCAAGACTCCAGAGCGTCCCATAATCCTTCAAGCGTGCAAGGTCTGTTTCCTTTGCCAGACGGGTACTTAAGGCGGCAGCCACCTTTTGTTGCAAGCCGATATATTCGTCCATGGCGAGAAGCCCCTCCGCCCATTCGTTCGTCGAGTCGGGACACAGGGTGAAGAAGGCCGCCAGGTTCTCAGAGGATTTCTGTTTATCCATCCGCTTCCCCATTGAATAAGCCCCGGCAAGCAGGAGTGCCGGCCAAGGGAATTGCGGCGCCTTGGCCGCCTCAAGCAGGCGGAGACTTTCTGGGGTGTCCTTCCCGAACAATGCAAAACCGGCTACATAAAGGGCCAAAGGGTCATACGGATTTTGGGCCGCTTGCTTGCGGAACCTTTCCTGCAGAGCCGGATACCGGCCTGGGTCCCCGTGCGCGTCCTCAATCAGCCGGTTGTACGGCTCAACTTCTCGCGGATATTTCGCAATCAGTCCCTCATAGACCGCGTGCCGGAGCGCTACCCGATCGCTGAACTTCATCTTGGCCAGATCTTTGTCGTTAAGCTTCTCGTCGAGGATCTTGCGAACCTCGGGCGCCGGCTCGCAGCCTGGCAGCGCCTGTGGGGACTGGGCCAAAGACGCGGCAGCAAGCACGATAACGGTGAGAAACATCCGCAAAAAAGAAACGGGCTTGCATTTCATGTGGTCTCCTTCGGACGCAAATGAATTAAGAATGTCATTCAGCTTTCATTCCCTGCTATGTATGAAACAAAGAACAGGTTCCCGAAGAGATCTTGCGCCGCAATTCCAGTGTCGAGTTATCCTACAGCAAATCCAGGATTGCCGACCACAAGCGGCTGGCGAGCTGCGCCCTATCGAATAGCTGAGATTCCTTCCGGTGATAATCGGCCCGGCGCCGGCGCTGGCATTCTGGCTGACTGCAGACGATTTGCTGCGGACGGTAAACGGAAGGCAGAAACAAACTTTGGCAGTAAGGGCAACGGCGGGCCCTGCTCAAGCCGACTCCTCGGGGATCATGGGATGAATCTCTGAGGAGAATCGAAACCGCGCGCAGCACGCAAGGCAGCAGGGCGAAGGCAATTTAGTCAATTGGAAGGTCTAAGGGTCCCCCGCACGAGACTCAAGCGAGAGAATACAATCGTTAGTGAAGTGTTAACGACCTGTGCGCGGCCATGTTTATTGACCGGCAGTGTTTCACTTGTGAGCAAGCAGGAGCTGAAGAACTCGTCGCGGCTCATTGAAGGGGTGTAATGCGAATATCGACAGAAACAACGAGAAGAAACTTGGTTGGTGCAATGGCCTCTCTGATGATGTCCATTACTTGTGCGGCACAAACCTCCACCCAGCCTCTGGGTTGCCGGGTTTCGCAGCCGACCCTGGAAGTCCTGGCTAAACTGCATGTACCTGGAAACCCTCGGCAGCCAGCGGCCGAGCGGAAGACGCGAAAGCTCGAAGAACTGCGCAACGCTCGAGATCCAGCCTTAGAGCAAGGTAAGGCTCGGAACGGCTGGCCTGCGTGATCTGGGAAGCAACTGGCAGGGCAACGGAGAACACGATCATGCGCGACGCATCGTACTCGTAGACCTCCTGCCCCACGATGACGGTCTTCGCTCCTTGGGCGACGATGCACAACGAGGGCGACCGGACGGAATGAAAACATTCCGTGTTGATTCGTGAAAAGCGGCTGGCGTGCAAACCAGGGATGCGTAGCTCAAAACTATCGTCGTGAGGCGCATAGGCGGCAATCAAGCGTGCCAGTCTGGTCACATCCGGTTCACTTGGTCCCGCTCCGTTGCCTGCCTGCCGCGAAGACGCAGTTTTGCCGTTGGTCTTCACGCCTTCGAGAATACCTCTTTTGCAATCATGATGGCAGTCATTGCATCTGGACTAGGACGGCAACGTCGAACTTTGAATAGTACTTCTTCACGTCGTTGGTACCGTACTTGGCGCGGAATTTCTCGGCCACGGACGACACCTGTGTGGCCTCAGTGACAAGAACAACCTTGACTTCAGCCTCTGTGCCCCGCGCATCGATCCGAATCATCGGGTTGTTGAGCACGTTCTTGTACCACTGTGTATCCGACCCGCGCACCGGCAGGAGGTAAAGCTTGTCTCCGTCCAATACGAACCAGACCGGGTTTGAGATGGTGCGTCCCGACTTTCTGCCGGTCACACTGATGTTGATTTCTCGAGATCGGGAGAGGCGGTCTCTTAGAGCATTGTCTTGCGTCGGCATGTGCACTCCTGTCCCTAAGTCTTAGCTTATAACTCCTAGTTTACGGTTTAGAGAACAGCTCTTTTGCGATCATGATGGCGCTCATTGCGTTGGGCCAACCTGAATAGAACGCCAGATGCGTAATGACCTCAATCAGTTCCTCCCTCTTGACTCCATTCTGCACGGCATAATTCAGGTGAAACCGCAACTGGTCCTGACGATTCAAAGCAATCAGCGCCGCAACAGTTGCGAGACTGCGGTCTCGCTTGGAAAGTTCCGGACGCTCCCAGACTTCACCGAAAAGCACGCGATCTGTCAGATCGACCAGCTTGGGCGCGAAGTCACCAATCATCTTCTGGGCTGCTGTAGGCTCTTTACTCATGGCTATCACTCTTTCCTATGTATTGCTCGTCGCTGACCTGTTCCATCCAGTCGACAACCTTACCGTCGAGCTTTTCCTGAATGGCGATGTGCGTCATGGCCGTGGTCGGCCTAGCCCCATGCCAGTGCTTCTCACCGGGCGCAAACCAGATCACATCACCCGGATGGATTTCCTCGACCGGCCCGCCCCAACGCTGTGCCCAGCCGCAGCCGGCGGTGACAATGAGAGTCTGGCCGAGCGGATGCGTGTGCCATGCAGTCCGCGCGCCCGGCTCGAAAGTTACGCTGGCGCCTTGAACAAGCGCCGGATCGGGTGCCTGAAATAGTGGATCGATCCGTACCGTGCCAGTGAACCACTCTGCCGGCCCCTTGACAGAAGGTTGCGAGCCACTTCTTTTGATTTCCATTTTCTGACTTCCTTTTCCTTGATTCACCTCTACAACTTGAGAGAAGCCATGTCGATGGAGAAGCGGTACTTCACATCGGACTTGAGCATTCTCTCGTAAGCTTCGTTGACCTTTTGGATTGGGATGACTTCGACATCGGCGGTGATGTTGTGCTGTCCGCAGAAGTCGAGCATCTCCTGGGTTTCGGGGATACCGCCGATGTTAGAGCCGGAGAGATTACGGCGGCCCATAATGAGTCCGAAGGCAGAGACCCCCAGGGGTTTCGCGGGAGCGCCGACAAGGGTAAGGTTGCCGTCGAGCCCGAGCAGGTTGAGATAGGCGTTGAGATCGTGCTCAGCGGAAACTGCGTCGAGGATGAAATCGAAGCTGCCCACGTGCTTCTGCATCTCGTTCGCATTGCGGGAAACGGCGACCTCGTCGGCGCCGAGGCGGAGAGCGTCCTCCTTCTTGTTGGGCGAGGTGGTGAAGACGACGACGTGGGCTCCGAGCGTATGTGCAAACTTCACGCCCATGTGACCCAATCCGCCGAGACCGACCACGCCAACCTTCTTGCCTTTGGTAATGCCCCAGTGGCGCATGGGCGAATATGTTGTGATGCCAGCGCAGAGCAGCGGTGCGGCCCCGGCGAGATCAAGGTTGGAGGGGACGCGCAGCACGAAGTGTTCATCGACGACGATGCTATCGGAATAACCACCGTAGGTCACGCCTCCGAGATGCTTGTCCGGGAAGTTGAAGGTCAGCGTCAGGTTCGGGCAGAACTGCTCAAGCCCCGCTTTGCACCGGGGGCAGGTGCGGTCCGAGTCGACCAGGCAGCCGACGGCGGCCAGGTCGCCCGGCTTGCACCTGGTAACTGACGCGCCAACTTTGGCGACACGCCCGACGATCTCATGGCCCGGGACAATCGGGTAGACAGTGGGCATGAACTCGCTCCACTCGTTGCGGACCGAATGGAGATCAGAGTGGCAGATGCCGCAGAACAGGATTTCAATCTGAACGTCGTGTTCGGTTGGATCGCGCCGCGCGATCGTGGTCGAGGCCAGCGGCGATGTCGCACTAGCAGCGGAATAAGCTCTCGCGTTGTACATGCACTTACCTTTCAGAGCCCGGTCATTCGCTCAATGTTTTCCGGGTACCGGGCCCCCTGCACCTTGATCTTTGAGGAGGCGCTTTCGATCTCACGCAGATCGTCGGATGTGAGTTCGACGGCAGTTGCTCCGATGTTTTCCTCCAGGCGCCCCAACTTGGTTGTGCCTGGGATTGGAACAATCCATGGCTTCTGGGCAAGCAGCCAGGCGAGCGCGATCTGAGCAGGGGTCGCCTTTTTCCGTTGCGCGATCTTCCCAAGCAGCTCAACCAGCGCCTGGTTCGCCTTCCGAGCCTCCGGCGTGAAGCGAGGCAGGGTGTTGCGGAAGTCGGAACTATCGAACTTGGTGTTTTCGTTCATCTTCCCTGTAAGGAATCCCTTGCCGAGAGGGCTATATGGAACAAAGCCGATTCCGAGTTCCTCCAGGGTCGTTAACACTTCCGCTTCAGGACCTCTCGTCCACAGCGAGTATTCGCTCTGGACTGCAGTGACCGGCTGGACCGCGTGAGCGCGACGAATCGTCTTTGCCCCCGCTTCTGAAAGGCCGAAGTGTTTCACCTTACCTTCCTGAATCAGGTCCTTCACCGCTCCGGCCACTTCTTCGATCGGCACATCCGGGTCGACACGGTGTTGATAGAAGAGATCGATGGCAACGACCTTGAGCCGCTTGAGCGAGCCCTCGGCGACCTGCTTGATGTGCTCTGGCCGGCTATCCAGCCCCAGCCAACCCGGCTCTCCGTTGGGCTTGAGTTTGAACCCGAACTTGGTGGCGATCACCACTTTCCCACGGAACGGAGAAAGAGCTTCGCCAACCAGTTCCTCGTTCGTGAATGGACCATAGACCTCAGCCGTATCGTAGAATGTTATGCCGCGTTCCACGGCGGCACGGAGAACAGAGATCATCTCCTGCTTCTCTCCAGCCGGACCGTAGGAAAAGCTCATTCCCATGCAGCCTAAGCCAAGAGCCGAAACTTCCAAGTTATTATTTCCAAGTTCGCGCTTCTGCATTGTTTCTCCTATGCTGCGAAATTCCGTCTGCCTCAAGGGCGCCGCAAGCCTAAGCATAGCTTCCTGAACCTTGGGCCTCTTGCCTATTTTAATGAAGTTCTTGCCAGATTCTCCGAAGTTCAGAAGGTAAGTCATCCTGTCCTGGATGCCGCGCGGCCAGAGAGAGCACACAGCGGAAGTAGATTTTTGGAGTGTAATTTGCGTGAAATGGCGACCGCTTGGACCTATGGCACTCGTACTTGGCGAAAAATCGCCTCTCTGACAATGTCGGCGGTGTCAAGCACTTTTGGGGCGCACTGCCCCGTGCACTCCGAAGAGTGCGCCTTTCGCTCTCGTGGAAGCTTTTGCTTTTGCTCTACCAACCAAGGCTCGCTCGTAATCAGTTTCAGGTCAGGAATCTCAGTCCGACCCATGCATCTCTTCGGTCATACCCTCGATCATGATTACCAGTTCAGACTCCCCCGTGAACGTGACGCCCGAGATGCGGGTGTGCCGTGAAGAAATTATTGGGCCGGTGCTCTCGGTGATGCATGTGGATACGCTCGAGCACGCCATTGCGCTGGTGAATAGCGATCCACGTGGCAATGGCACTTCGATCTTTACGGAGAACGGCGCGGCCGTGCGGAAATACAGCCGGCGCATCGAAGTGGGCATGGTGGGCGTGAATATCGGCGCGGCTGCATCCCCGGCTTATTTTCCGTTTTCCGGCTGGAAGGATTCGTTCTTCGGCGATTTGCGCGCCCACGGCTGGGATGCAGTCGAGTTCTTTACTCGCAAGAAAAGTGTAATGTCGCGCTATTTTTTATCGGGGAAACGGGGAAATGCTTTGTTGAGCAAGGGGAGAAGCACTAGCGTAAGGCCCCGGAAATTCGTGGCGGAATTCAACATTGTCATCCGGAGCGAAGCGAAGGACCTCGTGCATTGCGAATTCAAACACATAGGTCTTTCGCTTTCCTCAGGATGACAGCCCAAACTTATGTCGCAAATCTACCTCGCGGCCCAAGCGCCACCGCTAGGGCTGGGCGTAAAGCGCCCGCTTGAGAAAGTCTCCCGCGCCCGCGCGTCCCAGAAACTTATCCGCTTCCACGACCACGCGGCCGCGCAACAGCACGGCGTCGGGCATGCCTGTAACTTGAATTCCCTCGAACATTGAATAATCGACGCGCATGTGGTGAGTCTTCGCGCTGATGGTGTGCTTGCGCTCCGGGTCGAAAATCACCAGGTCCGCATCGCTGCCCACTGCGATCGTGCCCTTGCGCGGATACAGGCCAAAGAGTTTTGCGGGAGTTGTGGAAACCATTTCTACAAAACGGTTCACGCTGAATCGTCCCTGGGCAACGCCGCCGGAATAGATAAGGCTCATGCGGTGCTCGACTCCGGGACCGCCGTTCGGGATCTTGGTGAAATCGTTGCGGCCCAGCTCTTTTTGTTCTTTAAAACAGAAGGGGCAGTGATCGGTCGAAACTACCTGCAGATGATCGGTCTTTAATCCGTTCCACAATTTTTCCTGGTGCCACTTCTCACGCAGAGGCGGCGTGAAGACATACTTGGCCCCTTCGAAACCGGGCGCGTCGAAGTTATCGAGTGAAAGATACAGATATTGCGGGCACGTCTCGGCGTAAACGGGAAGACCGCGGTCGCGGGCTTCGCGCACCTTTTCGAGAGCCTCATTGCAACTCAAATGGACGATGTAAACGGGCGCCCCGGCCATCTCCGCAAGGGCAATCGCTCGTGAGACTGCTTCCGCTTCCGCCGTCGTTGGACGAGTCAAGGCGTGATACTTCGGCGCTCTCTTCCCTTCCGCCACCGCCTGCTGCACGAGCACGTCAATCGCGCCGCCGTTTTCGGCGTGCATGCAGACGAGTCCGCCGTTCTTCGCGGTCGCGCGCAGAGCTTTGAAAATGCTCGCATCGTCGAGCATGAACACACCGGGATACGCCATGAATAACTTGAAGCTGGTGACACCTTCGCGCACCAGGGCGTTCATCTCGTCGAGCTGCGCATCCGCCAGATCCGTGATGATGCAATGAAACGCATAATCGCAAACCGCTTTGCCGGCCGCTTTCCGCATCCACGTATCGAAAGCCGTTCTCAGGGTTTGGCCTTTGTACTGGATGGCGAAATCGATCAGCGTCGTCGTTCCGCCGAAAGCCGCGGCGCGCGTGCCGGTCTCGAAATCATCCGCGCTCGTGGTCCCGCCGAACGGCATGTCGAGGTGGGTATGCACGTCGATTCCGCCGGGAAACACGAACTTACCCGCCGCATCGATAATTTTTCCCGCATTCTCTCGGGGCAGGCTTTGGCCGATGGCGGATATCTTTCCCTCGCTGATCGCGACGTCGCTCGTGTAAGTGTCGGTTGCGGTGGCTACGCGACCGTTAACGATGATGCTGTCAAAGCCCATGATTGTGTTTCTCCTCCGGCGGCGAAATACAGATTTTATGCTAAAGTCCCAACCCTAAGAGCGTCGATCTTCGGCTAGCATATTGATTGGAATACATTGACTCGGACAGAGGAGAGAACATGCAGTTCGGCATCACCTTCAAGCCCGACATGCCGGTAGAGCGGATCGTCGGACTCACGCGCCAGGCGGAGGCAGCCGGCTTTGAGTATGGCTGGATCTTCGATTCGCACGTCCTCTGGCTCGAACCTTATCCCATGCTCACGCTCATGGCGAGCAACACGAAGAAGATGCGGCTCGGCACCTGCGTTACGAATCCGGCGACTCGCGACGTCACGGTCACATCGAGCCTGTTTGCGACATTGAATTTGATCTCGGGTGGGCGCATGCAGCTTGGCATCGGACGCGGCGACAGTTCGCGGCGTGTGCTGGGCAAAAAGCCGGCCACGATTGCGCAGTTGGAGCAGGCTGTAAGAACTTTCCGCGATCTCACGGGCGGGAATGAGACGGAATACGAAGGCCAAACGCCGCGGTTCACGTGGGCAACCGCTGGCGTTCCGCCGGTGTGGGTTGCGGGATATGGACCCAAAGTGCTCGACCTCGCTGGCCGAATCGCCGACGGTGTCATCTTGCAGTTCGCCGATCCGGACTTGATCGCGTGGTGCGTCGGTTTCGTCAAGAAAAGCGCCGAGGCCGCGGGAAGAGATCCGCGGAAGATCGAGATCATGGCGGCCGCGCCGGTGTGGGTTTCCGCCGATATTGAGGTGGGCCGGGAACGAGTTCGCTGGTTCCCCGCGCTGGTGTCGAACCACGTCGCCGATCTCGTTTCGCGCTACAAGCCCGAGGAACTCCCGCCTGCTCTGACCTCCTATATACGCAATCGTGGGCAGTACGATTACCTTCACCATTGCGAAGTTGACAGCAGCAACCGGAGCTTCGTATCGGACGAAGTGACGGACCGATCTTGCCTGCTCGGTCCCGCCGAGGCGCACATTGAAAGAATCCGCACGCTCGCTCGCGCCGGGGTCACGCAGTTCAATATTTACCTGATGTGCGGGAACGAAGAAGACACGCTGGAAAAGTACAAGAAAGAAGTCTTGCCGGCATTTCGGTAGAAGCCCGCGGTAAAGCAGCTCCCAACTATCAGCTCTCAGTTTTCAGTAAAACCCGGTGGCACTAACTGAGAATTGAAAGCTGAGAGCCGATCTACTCCGCCGTTTGTCCGGTCTGCGAAGTCAGCGCGCCGTAGGTTTCCGGACGCCGGTCGCGATAAAACTGCCAGACCTTTCTCACTTCCTGGATCATGCCGAGATCGAGATCGGCGACCAGCACCTCATCTTTATTGCGGCTGGCCTGGGCGAATATCTTGCCGCGCGGATTGCAGAAGTAACTCTTGCCGTAAAACTCACCTATATTCCACGGCTTTTCCCTGCCCACGCGGTTGATCGCGCCCACAAAGTAGCCATTCGCTGCCGCGTGCGCGGGTTGCTCGAGCTCCCACAAATATTCCGAGAGTCCCGCGACCGTGGCGGAAGGATTAAAAACAATTTCCGCGCCCTTCAGCCCCAGCACGCGCGCGCCTTCGGGAAAGTGACGGTCATAGCAAAGGTACACTCCGACGCGAGCATACTTCGTCTCAAAGACGGGATAACCCAGGTCTCCCGGGGTGAAATAAAATTTCTCCCAGAATCCAGGATGCAAGTGGGGGATGTGGTGTTTGCGGTACTTGCCGAGATACTTGCCGTCGGCGTCGATGACCGCGGCGGTGTTGAAGTACAAGCCCGGCATCTGCTCCTCATACACCGGGACCACAATCACCATGCCGTGTTTGGCCGCGATCTTCTGCATTAGCTGGGTCGTTGATCCATCGGGGACTCGCTCGGCAAGGTCGTACCAGCGAATGTCTTGCTCCGCGCAGAAGTAAGGGCCGTAGAAAAGCTCCTGGAGACAGAGTATCTTCACTTTCTTTTTTGCAGCCTGCTCGATCAGCTTCAGGTGCTTGTCGATCATGGCTTTCTTGATCTCTGGCAGCGCGCGGCTGCTGCCGAGCGCGTTGCTTGCCTGAATCAGACCACAGCGCACATTGCGAGACATGGATGCACCTCCGAGAAAGGAAATATACCAGACCTTTCAAGCACAGCGAGCGCAGCCGCGAAGTCTATTGAAGGCCCTTCCCCTTCGAATGGCTCAGGGCCGGGATGACAATTCAGAATTGTTCGATAATCTAGTGCGTAAAAGAAAAATTCAGACCCGTCGCAATCTGCAGGTCGTTCTTTTTTGTTCCGGTCGGCGGGTTGCTGACATAAATATCCGCAAACGAATTCTGCCAGCCCAGCCACTTATTGAGCTTGGTGACCGTGCCGAAATTGAATGTGCCACGGTATTGTCCGGTCTGAGTAAGGTCCGGGTAGAAGAACAAGTTCTGCGTAATGACTGTGCCTTTCCCGATCTTCTGTGTGAAGGCGTCCCCCAGCGTCAAGCCCGCCAGGCTGTCGGTCTTAGCGGGGATGACCGTGGCAGTTGTGGACGGCGGCGCGGGCGGAATTGTGAAAGACGAGTAGCCTTCATGCGTGTAGTTAAGGCCCGCCAGCAGATCGAAGGTAGTGAAAGCATTCTTGATCGCATGCACGCCAATACCACCACCTGCCGTGGCCCGTAGATTCAGCTCTTGCAGTGCATTGGAAAGGAAATCGCCATTCACAAACCCGAACACTCGCGGGGAGAAATCGTGGTCGTAGCGGGCTCCTCCACCGGTCGAGTTCGCGGTGGTGTGGGGCGTTGCCGTGGGCAGCTCATTGGTGGCGTAAATCGAGTTGGTGTAAAGGATCAGCTTGTCGTGAAACCCCTTGCGCGTGGCATTAAAAGCGATGTTCAGATTCTTGGTCTCGCTGTTGCCGCGGGTCACGGCAAAGCCCAGATTCACACCACCGTTCCAGCCTTCTAAGAGACCCGGGTGCAGGCTCTTCTCATAAGCCGCCTACTCAGCCGGACTGCGCAGCATGGTGACAGAAACCTTCGGCGCCTCCACCAATCCCGCAGTCTTGGTTGCGACGACTACATCGTCGCCGCTCGTGGTCACAGGACCCACCACCGTCTTGCCACCTAGACTGACGTTCAGATCGCCTGCCGAGGTTATGCTTTGGATCGCGTCAAACTTCACGGTTACGTCGCCGGCGTAGTCGGTCTTGATCACGAGTACCTTACCGTCGGACTTCGTGATCGAACCGGTCAACCGGTCGCCGTTCTTCAAGACGACCTGGTCGGCGAGCGCCGGAATCGCCAATAACACAAGAAGACCCACCACAAATTTCCTATGCACAAGAGCCTCCCACGTGATTCAAAAATAGAATGGAATTCTTATTCCAAGCTCGCGAACACAATGGAGTCCCACAGTCAGAAAGTGAACTGCAAAACTCCCCCACTCGCCACAATCCATTGAGATTGGATACTGAGACTATATCGAACTAGCGGCAATTCGGCACGCAGGCAACCAGGATGTTGCCGTGGGCTCAGGCTTTGTTTTCAGGCTTGTCTTCAGGCTTGGTATCGTGATCCTTCATACCATCTTTCAGTGCGCGAATGCCCTCGCCCAGACCCTTGCCCAACTCCGGCAATTTCTTGGGGCCAAACACCAGCAATGCGATGAAGAAGATCACCAGCAGGTGCATGGGTTGAAACAAACCTTCAAACATAAAGCCTCCGAAACGGACGTGCCGGCCGGAAACCCGGAAAGCACAACCACTCTGTAGTGTATCCCAACTGATCCCCGCGAGTCGCGCCGATTCCCCCGCGATCGCAACTACCGCGCTGGGCCATGTCCCTCAAAATTACTTCCGTGACCTACCGGCGCCGCCGCCGCCGGACTATCTTGGCCACAGGGCGATTCTCGCGCGTCAAACCGCCAAAACCGCTGGAGGGCTTCGTGAAACGCTGCGTCCTGAGATGGCTTTTGCTACTGCTGGCGGCTGGCTCCTTGAAGGCCGAACAAGCTCCGCCCACGTGCGCCTCCGACGCCATTTTCCTGTGGTTGGCAGGGGGCATTTCGAACGCGCGGATCCAGCGTCTGATCCAAACACCGAGTGTCCAAACAAAGAACGTCCAAACGCAGGGCGAAGCCGGAAACTTTTCATGTCACGCCGCGTCGCAATGCGCCCAGCAATGCACCCGTGCCCTGCAAAAGGCCGGAGCTGACTCTGCCTTGATTCAGAGCCTCGTGCGTCAGAGTCCTGATCGGAGTTCGGATCGGAGTCCCGACCGAAGTTCGAACCGAAAGTCAGCCGCCAGCGCCCCCTGTGCCTGCTCCAGCCAAGCCGCTCAGGTTGCCGCTCTGGTTCACGACAAGAACTTCGACGCCGCCGAAAACAATATCCGCACCCTGCTTCGCGACCATGCGGACAATGATGCAAACAATGCTTTGCTGTATTTTGTCCTCGGAACCGTCCTGCGCCGCGAAGACCGGTTCGACGACGCGCTCGACGCATTTACGGAGTCTTCGCGCCTGATGCCCGGTTTCCCCGAAACGCACAGCCAGCTTTCTTACCTGTTTTACCGGACGGACGATTCCGATGATGCCCTCGCCGAAGCGCGCACCGCCCTCAGCATGGATCCCGCCAATGCCGAGGCTTACCGCTGCCTCGGACTCGCGCTCTACGCCGATGGCCACTACGATGCCGCCCTTCATGCCTTCGACGAAGCGCTCGCCCGCGAACCCGACGGCTCTCTCGCGAACGCCGACGTCTACTTCGACATGGGAATCACGCACCGCGATCAGGGAGACTTGCGCCGCGCCGCCATCGCCTATCGCCACGCACTCAGCCTGCGCCCCGACTTCTGGCAGGCGCACAGCAATCTCGGCGTCGTCCTGCACGACCAGGGCAAGCTGGATGAGGCGATCGCGGAATATCGCTTGGCCAAGCGTCTCAATCCCGACGAAGCCAGCGTCCGCAACAACCTGGGAAATACTCTTTGCGACAAGGAAGACTTCGATAGCGCCATCACGGAATTCAAGGACCTCTATCGTCAGAGTCCGGAGTGGGAAGGCGGTCACAACTGCCTAGCCCGCGCCTACATGTCCAAGCGTGACTACCCATCCGCCATTCGCCAGTTACAGGCTGCCATCGCCGCCAATCCCGCCGGAGCAGCCGAACACCGCGTTTTGGGGCAGGCCCTCCTTCTTTCGGGAAAAGACCAGGAAGCCGTGGACGTGCTCCGCAAAGCAGTTACCCTGAATCCCGAATCCAGCCTGGCGCACCACTATCTCGGCACCGCGTTCGTGAATACCCAACAACTGGCGGAGGCTGAAAAGGAATTTCGTGAGGCCCTACGCCTCGAACCCAGCGCCCAGAACCACTATTCCCTCGCCGCCTGCCTGATGGCTCTTAACCAATACGAAGAGGCTCTCGGGGAACTTGAAATCGCCTCCCGCATGGATCCCAGCCAGAGTCTTTACCGGGTCCGCATGCAGGAGGTCGTCCGCCTGATTACAACCTCGAAGTAACTCCCAAAGTGACTCGCGGCGAGATGCACCATCGGACATTACCTTTTGTATGTACTGTCGTGTATCGCTTCCGGCCATCAACAAACCTAAAATGTAAGAAGAAAGAGGGGCGCGCTCGCGGCGCCGCCGGGTCGGTCAATGGCCGAGCCGACAATGGAAAGACCAATGGAAACCAGCGCTACCAAGCAAGCCCGGGAAACGTCCGTCAGCCCTGCCGTAATATCCACACCAGAGCGGCATCTGCCGCAGAGGTCCGCGCCCGAGGCCCCCGCGGCGCCGGAGAAAAAAGCCATCGGCTACGGCATGCCTTGCTCGCACTGCCACGCCTATTATCCCGCTGATATGCGCGTCTGCCCGATCTGCAAGTCGCCGGATCGTGTCTCGCCCACCCAACCGGTGGCGCATCCCACGGCTTCCGCCGCGCCACAACCCGCAACCGGCGCACAAATCGACGCCGAACGCGAACGCTTGCTGAAAGAACTCAAGTCGCAGGCCTTCGCTTCCCACACTCAGATCAACGCCGCAGCCACGTTTCGTTGCGTTCTCCAACACCAGCACAGCGGCGCCAGCGAACCAGCCGCCGTCTGCCACACCTGCTACAGCGAGGTCCGCCAGCAAGCCGACCGCATGGAGGCCGCTCTCCACATGGACGCGAAAGAAGCGGCAAAGATTGTCTATGAAGCGGTCTGGGCCGATACGTCCGATCCCAATACCACTTACTTGAACGCCGCCAGCGCACTGCTGTCGGAGTTGCGCAAACGCGCCGGCATCGGTCTCCTCCTCGGTGCAAATCAGCCCCTGGCACACTAGCCTCAGCGACAAGACCACCCGGATTCTCCAGCAAGTAAGTAGAAGCCAACCAGCATGCCCTTGCCGTTGATCCCACTCACCAGAGGCCGCGGTTTGCAACTTTCGCGCCCCTTCCGCATCTTAATTTCTGGAGACCCGTCATGACCGACAAATTCAGCGACAAGATCGCCAAGACCGAAGCCGAGTGGCGGCAGCAGCTTACTCCGGAACAGTATCAGGTGGCCCGCGCCTGCGGCACCGAACGCGCTTTCACCGGAGAGTATTGGAACAAGCACGAAGACGGGACGTACCACTGCGTCTGCTGTGGCGCGCCGCTCTTCGACTCGGAAACGAAATTCGATTCGGGGACCGGATGGCCGAGCTTTTTCGCCGCCTCCGACCGCAAGAACATCACGGAACACACCGATACCACTTATGGCATGACTCGCACGGAGGCGCGCTGCGCCCGCTGCGATGCGCATTTGGGACACGTGTTTCCAGATGGTCCGGGGCCAACCGGGCTCCGCTACTGCATGAACTCGGCATCCCTCGACTTCAAGCCGAAGCAGTAAGCGATCCCATAAAAGAAGATCGAGCAGAAAAAAGAAAACGATGGAGCGCCGGGCGTCCTCGCCCGGCCAGACGAAACGCCCGTCCCTCCATCGCCGTCGTTCGAATTCAATTTCGTGAAACTACGCGTTGCCCGCGGCCGCGGCCATCGCCTTGGGTGGTTCCGGCTTGTACTGGGCCTGGATCTGCGCTTGCGTTTTCTGGTCCTTCTTTTCGGCGTTGCGCACTTCGACACCGCCCTTGAGGATCGCGCCTTCTTCGACGCTGATGCGGTGCGTGATCACGTCGCCGGAAAGTACGCCTTCGCTGCGGATGTCCAGCCGGTCCGCGCAATCGACGTTGCCTAGCACTTTGCCCATGATCACGAGTTCTTTGGCGGTGATGTTCGCCGCGACGTTTCCGTTGCGGCCGATGGTGACACGATTGTCGGGGAAGCTAATCGTGCCTTCGACGCGTCCGTCAATGAAAAGCGATTCCGCACCCGTCACTTCGCCCTTGATGGCAAGCGTGCGTCCGATGTGGGCCTGATCCATCGGTGAGGTGGCCGGCTTGACCGGAGTGTAACTGTTGGTGGGGGCCGCGTTTGGAGAGTACTTCGGTTCCGGAGACTGCAACATGAATGAACCTCACTTGAAATCCGCAACCGCAGCGGGAGTTGGCCCTGCGGTCGCGGTCGATGGGCTTCTAACGGCAAGAAGAGAATGGCACGAAAGAACGTGTTACGACAGGTTACCGAAGTATGTGCCCGTTGGCGCGGCTCTTATCGTTGGGCTACTGACCATGAGAGCGCGTTCAGCGTTGCTGTAGCTCTCTCGTGTGGGGATGGGCGCCCTCGCGAGCCTGCCCTGAACGAAGCCGAAGGGTCCAAGCCGAGCGCACCGGGGCCCCCCTCCAAGCCCGGTGTTGGCTTGGCGGGGTGAAGCAATTCGGCAGCTGCCTGTGGTCACGGCAACTCTGGATTCGCTATAGACGTCGGCCCGGCATGCAGAAGTTTTTGCACGAAGCTCACGCAATCATGAAAAAAATATCCTGAGATGTTCGCACCGAAAGTCCTGCGAAAAACTCCACGCGCCAGGATCGAGCTGCCGCTCTGATCCCTCTCCCTCGGAACTCCTCGCCCAAGGGTCCCAACCTATTGACCAGCTTATGGTTAAAGGACGCACCGCCTGCGTACTCCTTTTGTAACTTGGATTCGCACCCCATAACAGCCTAAGGTTAATTGGGTTGCGGTTTTTCGGTTTTCGGCCCCCAGCGTGCATCGAAGTATTTGAAAGTTCCGATGTTTACAGGCGTCCGAATAAGATTTACGAACCAAGCGCAAAGAATAATAAAGTAATGGCGAAGGGCAACCAATTCGGGTTGGCACCGAGCGGATTCGCACTCATCGTATTCGCGATCGCCGTCATGTCCGTCCCCGCATACGCCCAAACCAACCCCTACGTCATCGCCGCTTCCAACGTTGCGGTAGACTCCAGCAGCGCCGCTGCTCTTCCCGCTGCCACCAGCGACGAGGCGAACGATCCAATCCTCACCATCAAGAAGCGCGTCGATGAAGTCAACGTGGTGTTCATCGCTACCGATCGCCACGGCAAATTCGTCCGCAATTTGAACCAAACCGACTTCTCCATTTTCGACGACCACAAGCCCGTGCAGTCCATCCTCAACTTCCGCCGCGAGACCGACCTGCCCATCGAATTGGGCCTGCTCATGGACGTGAGCGGCTCTGTGCAGGGCCGCTTTGGGTTTGAAAAAGAAGCAGCCACCGGATTTCTGCAGCACATCATCCGTCCCGGCTATGACCGCGCCTTCGTCGTAGGTTTCAACAAAGAGAGCCGCCTCACCCAGGATTTCACCGACCAGGTGCCATTACTCGCCGCCGGAGTGCAGCGCCTGAGCAATGGCGGCGGCACCGCGCTCTATGATGCAATTTATAAAGCGTGCAAGGAAAAACTACTGCGCGAACCTTCCGATCGTCCCATTCGCAAAGCCATTGTCATCCTCAGCGACGGCGAAGACAATCAGAGCGAATACACGCGCGCCCAGGCCATTGAAATAGCGCAGCGCGCCGAAGTTCTCATTTATGCCATCTCTACCGACGACAGCGGCCTGATTATGCGTGGCGACAAGGTTCTCGAAGACCTTGCCTCCGCAACCGGCGGCCGCGCTTTCTTCCCCTACAAGATGAAAGACATCACGCACGCGTTCGCCGCCATTGAAGACGAACTGCGCAGCCAGTACGACGTTTCCTATAAGCCCTCCGACTTCGACGCCGACGGGCGCTACCGCTCGATCCAGATCACCGCCCTGAAAAAAGATCTGCAGGTCCGCGCCCGCCGCGGATACTACGCTCCCCGTCAGTAAGCAAGGTTTCAGGGATTGGAACCATACTCTGAAACTCTGAAACCTTGAAACTTTGAAACCTGGCTTTTCTGTGATAACGTCCCTTTTGAATCCCCCTCAAGGAGGGTCTCCATGGCTTGGGTTGTTCTGGCAGTCATAGTTCTGTTGGGCATCTTCCTGATCGCGATGTACAACAGCCTGGTGCAGTTGCGCGTACGCACTGAATCGGCCTGGTCCGACATCGATGTTCAGCTGAAACGCCGCCACGACCTGATTCCAAATCTGGTCGAAACCGTAAAAGGCTACGCCGCCCACGAAAAGGGTACGTTCGAGAACATCGCGAAATTCCGCTCCATGGCCATGCAGGCCACCGGCCCAGCCGACAAGGCTGCTGCCGAGAATCAACTGACCGGCGCGCTCAAGAGCCTGTTTGCCGTGGCCGAAAATTATCCGCAGCTCCAAGCCTCGCAGGAATTCACGCAGCTGCAGAATTCTCTCAGCGAGATCGAAGACGCAATTCAGAACGCGCGCCGCTACTACAACGCCGTCGTGCGCGACCTGAACACCAAGATTCAATCTTTCCCGACCAACATTCTGGCCGGGATGTTCGGCTTCCAGCAGAAGCAGTTCTTCGAAACCGCTGCCGCCGATCGCGAACCAGTCGCAGTGAAGTTCTAGGGACTTGTCGAAAACATTCATGAGTTGTCATCCCGAGCGAAGCGAGGGATCTGGAGTTTGTCGGAAGTCGGCAAGGACTGCGGATTCTCTGCCGCCTTCGCTCTGTGGAACGCCAACGAAAGGCTTTTTCGGCAGGGCTCCCAAGGGGGAAGTTCTCAAAATGTTCCGCGGATCTTATATGTATCGCCGACTCCTCGTTGTTCTATTCTCGCTGCTCGCGCTCCCCACCACCGCCTCTGCCCAGGCCCGCAACTGGCGCGTCGCCGATTTCCAGGACACCATCTCCATCGCCGCCGATGGCACGGCCCTGGTCAGCGAAAAAATCACCCTGGCTTTCGTCGGCGAGTGGCACGGCATTCACCGCACCATTCCGGTCGAGTATCCCGGACCGCAGGGCACCAACTACACGCTCTTTCTCGACGTCACGAGCGTCACCGACGAAAACGGAAACAAGTTGAAGTACGATTCCAGCAAGTCCGGAGCCTACCGCGATCTTAAAATTTACATTCCCGGCGCGGTCGACACGACACGCGTCGTCAATATCGATTACTCCGTTCGCAACGGCGTCCGCTTATTCGATAGCTACGACGAGTTCTACTGGAACGTGACCGGCAACGATTGGCCGGTTCCCATCGACCATGCTTCCGCCTTTGTGACCCTGCCCGAAAACGCCGCCGGAGGCTTGCGCGCCCAGGCTTTCACCGGGGCCTACGGTTCCAGGCAAAGTGAAGCGACCGCCGAAGTCAAAGGTGCCGACGTCCTTTTCGAAACCACCCAACCGCTTCCCATGCGCGGCGGCGTCACCATCGACATTTACATCCCGCAGGGAGTGCTCAAACCTCCGTCCGCGCTAACGAAGTTGGGCTGGTTTCTAAGCAGCAATCCCATCCTCTTCCTCCCGCTGCTCACCCTGGCCGTGATGTTCGCCCTTTGGTATTCCGTGGGACGCGACCCCGATCCCGGCGTCTCCGTGGCCCCGCAGTACGAGCCGCCCAAAGGCATGTGTCCCGCCGAAGCCGGAACGTTACTCGACGACTCCATCCACCCCCGCGACATCACCAGCACCATCGTCGATCTGGCCGTGCGCGGCTACATCAGGATCGAAGAAAAAGTCGACACTTTCCTCGTCTTTCACCACAAAGATTATCTTTTCCACCTTTTGAAACCGCGCGAGCAGTGGGGCCCCGACCTTACGCCGCACGAACGCGTGATGCTGGAAAACATTTTTCTGGGCGGCGCTGAAACCCGCTTGTCCAGCCTCAAGAATCGCTTCTACACCGTAATCCCCATAGTCCGGCAGGACATCATGGCCGCGCTGAAGAACAAAGGCATCTACACGCTCGATCCGGAATCGGCCAATGGCTACAGTATCGTCGCCGGCGTCGCCATCGCGATCCTCGTCATCGCCGTGCAAGTCATGGGTTGGATGAACCTGTTCTATTCCATTCCGTTGGTGATTGGGAGCGTTGCCGCTTCCGTCCTGATCTGGTGGCTCTTCGCGCGCCAGATGACGGCGAAGACCCTCTTCGGTGTGCGCACCAGAATCGCCGTCCTCGGATTCCAGGAGTTCATGAATCGCGTGGACGCCGACCGCATCAAACACATGCCGCCCGACACGTTCGAAAAATTTCTCCCCTACGCCATGGCGCTGGGCGTCGAGCACCACTGGGCACAAGCGTTCGACGGCATCGTGAAAGATCCGCCGAGCTGGTACGTTTCGCCGAACGGCTACGTCGGCTTCAGTCCGCTTTTCTTTTCCAGCTCGATGCACAGCATGGCCTCCGACATGCACCAGGTCTTCGTCTCCGCCCCCAGAGCCAGTTCCACCGGATCGGGTTTCGGCGGAGGAGGCGGATTCGGCGGCGGCGGCTTTTCCGGAGGCGGTTTCGGCGGCGGCGGCGGCGGCGCGTTCTAGCCTTCGCACGCACCCAGTGTCGTGTCCTGCAAGGTCGCGATATGAATCTCAACCGTCATCCTGAGGAGCGATGCATGAATCGGCGACCGCGAGCTGGGAAACCTGTCGCATGAAACGTGAATACCCTGAGTCTCCGCTGGTGGGCGTGGGCGCTGTGATCGTGCAGGATCAGCGCGTCTTGCTGGTCCGCCGCGGACAGCCGCCGCTGCTGGGCGAGTGGTCGTTGCCGGGNNCGTGAAGCCCGCGAAGAAACGGGATTGCTGGTCGAGCCGGGTGAGATGCTGGGCGTGTATGAGCGCGTGATCCGAGACGATGAGCGACGGGTGCGATATCACTACGTGTTGATTGATTTCCTGTGTCGTCCAGTTGGCGGCGATCTCAAAGCGGGGAGCGATGCGGCGGATGTTCGCTGGTTCACGCGCGATGAATTGCCAGCGCTCAACTTGGCGCATGACGCGAATGACGTCGTGCGCAAGGGATTGGCGCGGATGTGACGCAGACTCCTTCCGGATAGCGAGCGCTTCCCCCCGTATCAGCCGGCCATCTTAGTCGGCCATTTTGGCCACATGCACTGCGAAGCCGGTCTTGGGCAGCAGCGACGTTAACTCGAATACCTTGAAACCGTCGCCAGTGATTTCCGTTTGGCGATAGATGCCGGGCTCGGTTTCGGCCGTTTCGTGGCGGCCCTGCAGATCGTCGAGAAATTTCTGTGCGTCTTTGAGGCTGGCTTCCCCGCCTTTGGCACGCGTCACCACAGCTTCGGTGGCATAGGAGCGAATAAGTTTCGGCCAATACTTTTGCAGCAGCTGGGTACTCGCGAAAATATCGGCCCAGACAATTTCTCCGTTCACGGCGACCACGACGCCCACCGCATTCTTATCGCGCAGTTGGCGGATTACGCTTTCGTAGTTGCGCTGCACCGGCTCGGCGACGGCATCCACCTGCTTTTGAACTTCCTTGTTGTCCATAACGCTCGTATAAGAGGTGGTCGCATTCACGGCCGGAGCGGCGCCGGTGACCTCCACGGTCGCCGCCATGGCGCGCTGCGAACTGCGGACGCTGTCCCACACTTGCTGCTGGTCTTTCGCGGCCATCGCCTTGCTGCGCACGACGGGCGCGGCGAGAAGGCCGCCGATGGCACCGCCTGCCGCGCTGCTGAACTCGTACTTACCGTTCGCCGGCACCCAGCGTCCAGGCTCGACGCAGAAGACGCTCAAGTCGACCGGATCGCTCTCGGCGGGCACGATGCGGTCTTTGGCGATGACGCGGTCCTGCTTGCCGCCAGTAACTATCTCGCCAGCGAGGAGTAACAACGGCCGCTTTGAGTTATTAACCAGAACTAGCCGATTGACCTCCGCGTTACGTATGGGATGGATGACTGACGGTTCGCCGGGACGGTGACGGATGAGGCCGCGCGCCTGGCCGGCTTCCGTCACCACTACGTCGCCGTTGCGCAGGCCTTCATCGAGGGTAAGAAACTCCGCCGTTTCATACGACTTACTGGCAACAACGGGAAAGACAGTCAGATTGCCGCTGCGAATTGGACTGAGAAGAGAGTAACCGGACGCTGGTGTTCCTTCGCCCGCTTGCAGCAGGCACGGAACCACGACAGCCGCCACTACGATCAGAGCGATTCCAGCAACCACAGAGCTAGGACTAATGACCGGCCGCATAATTGCGCCTCCCAGCAGTAAAGACACCAGTGAGAACACTGACGCTCCCGCGTGCGCGCGATCTTTTGCTTGCGCCGCTGCCCCGGCGCGCCGAGGTAGAGCGTGCCGGGGGACTGAACTGCGGGTTTTCCAGGAGTGCCTTTCTCTGCTCGCTGATTGAGGAACGCACGATTTATTCTTCCTTGCGTCGAAAAAGTTGCTAGCATCATCTGGGAGATGCCAGAGTGCCATGCCAAGGTCCCCCCAATCCGGCCACGGAGCAGTAGTCGCTGCGGCCCTGTACGAGCGCAGCGGGGCTGCGGCTTACGGCGTGAGCGCGGAGCAGTTCGCGGCCATCCTCGATGAAGTTCTGCGCAAGTATCTTCCTCACAATTCGGCCACCAGTTCGGCCCACGTTTCGGCGGAACAGCAATCCGACTTCTGCGCCGGGCTGCGGTTGGAGGAACTGGCGCTGGCGCGCGCCTGTGCCGGGGGAAACGAGCGCGCGTGGCAGGACTTCATCGGCCGCTACCGGCAGAAGCTGCTCAGGATGGCGCTGCACATTACGCGCGATGGCGCGCATGCCGCGGAGTTGGCCGATTCGCTGTTTGCGGACCTGTATGGCGTGAACGTTCGCAATGAAGTGCGCAGTTCGAAGCTCTTGTCGTACACTGGCCGTGGTTCGCTAGAGGGCTGGCTGCGCACGGTGATGGCGCAGGAGTTCATCAATCGCTATCGCAAGCAAAAACGCACGGTCAGTCTCGAAGAGCAGACGGAAGAGGGCGCGCAGTTTAGAGCGGCGGAGCCCGAGCCGGTGCGCGCTTCAGACAAACGGCTGGAGGCGGCCACCGATGAGGCGCTGGCGGAACTTTCGCCAGAGGACCGGTTTACGCTGGCGTCTTATTATCTGGATGGGCGGACGCTGGCCGAGATTGCGCGCGCGCTGGGGCTGCACGAATCGAGCGTTAGCCGGCGGCTCGATCGGCTCGCAACGGGGCTCCGGAAGCGCATTCTGGCCGGACTGCGAATGCGGGGAATGAGCCACGCCCAGGCTGCGGAAGCGTTGGACACCGACGTGCGTGACATACGCTTGAATTTGCGCTCGCGTTTGACGCAAGATTCCGGGTCGAAAACGTTCCCTGGGAGAAAGCTTCCGGCACAAGACGCAGGCGACCCTAGCCATGACTGACGGAAGCGACATACGGAAACAATGACTGAACTACCCAAAATCGTGCATGACCGCCTGCGGGCCGCTTCGACGCAGCGAGCCTTGCTCGAGCGAGCGCATCCTGATGCCGGTCTGCTGACGGCTTTTGCCGAGCAGGCGCTTTCGGCGGCCGAGCGCGACGGCGTGCTCGAGCACTTGGCGCTCTGCGGAGATTGCCGCGAGGCGATCGCTCTGGTGCTTTCGGCTGCGGACATTGTGGCCGTTCCGATTGCGACTGAGACGGAAGCGGTTCGAGCAACAACGATTCCGGCGAAGGCTGAGAGGTATTCGCCGGCCTCAGCAAAGTTTGTCTGGCCCAGGTTTGCCTGGCCAAGCCTGCGCTGGGCGGCGCTGGCAGCGGGAGTTGCGGTGGTAGCCACGGTTCTTCTGTTGCGTCCCGGGAAGCTGAACCAGGCGACGCTGCCTTCCGTAAGCCGGCAGGTCGCGACTACTGTCCCGCCAGCTTCCGGCCCGCAGATCGCATCGCCAATCATATCGTCGCCAACCGGCCAATCAGCAGCTTCGGCTAAAGCTGAAGAAGCCCGGCCAAAGTCGGAGTTACAGTTGTCCAAGAAACTCAAGGCTGGACGGGTTGTGACGCCGTCGCTTCGGGCGGAGCCCGGAATACTGCTTGCCGGCAACAAGAAGAATTCAGCCCAGGCAGACAAGCTCGCGGCAACGCCCCCGGCCGGAACCTCAGCGTTCGATGCATCATCCAGTCGAGGAGTGACTGAAACCGTCGAGGTTGCTGGAGCCTCCGCCGCAGTAGCAACAGAATCTTCCACCGAAAACGGCCTGATGGCGCGGAACGAGACGCCAGCAATTGAAAAGGCAAAGCCGGCGCTGCAGGGGATCGAAGCGAATGAGCAGCAGAAAACCTTGGCAACCGTTGTCCCCGGACCAGCCAGGTCACAGGCCAGGAATGTGACGTATGCCGCGAAACTGGCATTCCCTGCGAGCCAGACCTTGGCGCGCAATGTCACCTGGACGATTGCAGATGGTGTCCTGCAACGGTCACTGGACAGCGGCCAGAGCTGGCAAAACGCTTTACGCGCGCATCATCCATTGCTGTGCTACGCAAGTCGCGGCGAGGATGTCTGGGCCGGCGGGCAGGCGGGCACGCTCTTCCACTCGGCTGACAGCGGCGTAACTTGGACGCAGGTGCAACCTTCCATCAAAGCCCAGCGACTTGGCTCCGACGTAACTCACATTGATGTGCACGGCGACGATGTGCGGGGTCCAGCGGAGATCGTAGTTTCCACCAGTAACAACGAAATCTGGAGCAGTGCGGACGGCGGGAAGACCTGGGAGAAGAAGTGATTTGGCCGCTTCTTGACGTTCTGCCTCGCGGTTGTTTCCCCGGTCGGCGGTTTGTGGAACAGCCGTAGAACTTTTCATGGTTTTCCATTTTGCTGACAGACAAATAGTATCTATCAACTCCGCGAAGTAACGTTACGTCTGCGCATGACCCGCAGTACTTATTTACAAGCTTTACATTACGAAAGTGACATTCACGGCGCGGCTGAACGGACATAGGATGAATACGTGGCAGTTCTGGGGGAGGGCTGCCGAAGACGTCTTGAGCTTAACCGCTCAGGGCGTCTTTTTATTGCCCGCAACAATTCACTGGCCAAAGAGACTTTCTCAAGCTTACGTCAGGACGGGGGCAACGATGCTCCTGGCGCCAAAAACGGAATCCACCGTGGCTACGATCTGGTCCATGGCTCCGTCGACGTCGAGCGTGAAACGGACGAGGTCCATATCTTGAAGTGCGGGATGTGTGGCAGCCAGGATTTGCCACGCCGCATCACCGCCGAGTTCAACCGCCATGATCTCGTCATAGCCGTAGCCCAGGTAGCGCACCCGGCACAAGAGATCGCTCAGGTGAACCAGGCAGGCCAGCGGTCCGGCAGTTGGCAGAAGGCTTACGTCGTGGTGACAGCCAGCGACAGCCACCAACTCCTTTGACAGGCCCCAATGCTCGCAGAGCATCCACCCGCTCTTGCAATGAGTGAACCCGAGAACCTGCTCTTCAATGACATGGAGGGGGCGCGTGCCGCTCGGCGGCGCGCCGGAGGCATTCTCGAAAATCCCCGGTACAAAGAACCGAATTCACCAGAAACCCGAGGTCGTGCAGCAGTCCAGCCAGATAAGCTTTTTCGGGCTCTGAATATTCGATTTTCTGCGCCATTCTTTGCGTGACGAGTGCGCAGCCGAGCGAATGCCGCCAGAACGCATCCGGCGCGATCACCCACTTATCTTGCGGGATGACCCGATTCATGCACAAACCGAACAATATCGAACGTACTCTTTCGAGGCCGAGAGCCATGACCGCGGAGCGCACGGTTTCGACCTGGCGGGTTCCGAACAGGGGAGAATTTGCCATGCGCAGGCATTGCACCGCGATTGCCCCGTCGTAAGAAACGAGTTCCACCACTTTTTCAACTCTGATTTTGTCGGAAGGCAATCGCATCATATCGAGGAGCGGCTTCAGGATTGCGGGAGCGGTCGCGATCGAATCCAGCTTCTTGATTTGGGCTTGCAGTTGTGAGTGCAGTTCGGCTTTCACCTTTTGCCTCCACCGGCTTCAGGGCCTGTCGGTTTCCAGTACGCCGTCGTCCCTGGGAAATGGACCAGCCGAAACGAATTGTCCACTTGGAACAGAGATTCGGCCTGTCCCAGGAAAAGGTAGCCACCGGGCAACAGATTGAAATAAAAATGCTGCGCGACGCGACGCTTCGAAGCTAGGTCGAAGTAGATCAGCACATTGCAGCAGAAAATGATGTCGACGCTTTTCTGCAACAGCATCTGGGTGTCGTCACTGAGGTTGACGCGATCAAAGCGGATCTGCGCTTTGAGCAAATCGTTGGCCTGGAGTTTCTTGTCGCCGACATCTTTGAAGTATTTCCTGCGCAGCGCGTCGCTGGTATTGCGCAGGGCATACTCTCCGTAAATGCCGGCGCGGGCGGTTTCGAGCGAATTATCGTTCAAATCGGTGGCAAGAATGTCCCAGGTCCAACCGGCAAGCAGCTTGCTTTTTTCTTCGAGCAGAAATATGGCCAGCGCGTGGGGCTCTTCTCCGGTCGAGCAACCGGCGCACCAGAAGCGAAGACGTTTAGGACCGGCAAAATCTTTGACCCGCAGGATCTCGGGAAGAATCACGTTGCGCAGCGCATCCAACTGCGCGGGGTGGCGGAACATGTAGGTTTCGCCGATGGTGATTTCGTTCAGCAGCAGGCGCAACTCCGCGGCGCGGTTGGGGCGCGTAGTAAGGTGTTCCAAATACTCCGAAGGGCTGGCCGCGCCGAGCGCGGCCATCCGGCGCGCGCAGCGTGAAATCAGAGCGTACAGCTTTGTTTCGGAATGATAGATTCCCGAGGATTGGTAAATCAGGTCGCGAATCTTCAAATACGCCGGGTCGCCCGCGTTTAACTCCGGACTTACGGCAAGCTTCGCTCTTGCGGCTTCGATGGGCATCGTTTCGTAAATTCTGAAGTCTTCACAGGCGGGCAGCGATGGCGAAGGCCCTCGGCATCGATACCCTGCGCACAACCTCCGGCCCGATTCCGCCCAAAGGATACTTGCGGTCGGTCAGCTTGCCGCCAACGTTGGCGGCAACGACCAAAAAATCTCTGAAAATGTCGTCGGAATCATTCCTAGCGAATACCGTCTCCATCGGCGCGGCCCTTCTCTCGCCTGAGCACAGAAGTGCCAGCTGATTTCGAGTGCGGTTCCCTCGCTCAGCCACTCGGTCGCACGGAAAACTTAAGTCCAATTAGAAAGCTCTCACGGTGCGGCTCGACGAAACTTGAGATAGAGCATCCTTAGTGCCCAAACGGGCGCGCACCTGGTACCTTCGACCGTCTCCAATGGACGGATGCAGCCCTGCGCCTGAACTCGTTGTGCGATTTCTTGCGTGAACTTCAGGAGTGGGCGAAGAATCCGTCGCCCAGAGAAAGGACGGGATGTCCAATTCACTCCCGAGCAGGCTGCGGAAGAACTCGGGGTTCTTATCAGGGCATCACTTTGACGATGCCGTACGCCTTTCGAAATCAGATGCCCCTTTAAGGGCTGGCCGTCAAAATCGACTCTTTCCCAGCCCGCGAGAGGATTTGGGATCTTTCGAAACGACTACGCCCAACGAATCAGGTATTGCCGCCGCTGGGATCGGATACTTCCAATCTTCGCCGAATCCGCTGTCTTACGCGGAGTAAGAAACATCGTCACTTGCCGCGCCGGGCGCCGTGCTTTCCGCCGTGGAGGCCGCGCCGTTAAACTTGCTGCCGCGTCGCATGGCGACGATCCCGGTGCGCACCATCTCCAATACACCGTACGGACGCAGAACTTCGAGCAGTCCGTCGATCTTGTCTTCCGCGCCGGTGATTTCGATGGTCAATGATTCCGGAGAAACGTCGACCACACGCGCCCGAAACACGCTGGCGAGTTCCAGTACATGGGAGCGCGCATCGTGGGTGGCCGCCACCCGGATCAAGGCCAGGTCTCGGATGATGGCAGGCTGATTGGTGATGTTCTCCACCAGCAGCACATTCACCAGTTTGTATAGATTCGCTTCTATGCGGCGGGCCTGGTCGCGGTCGGCGTCGACGGTAATGGTCATGCGCGACACTTCGGGTTTCTCGGTGCGCCCCACCGTGAGCGAATCGATATTGAAGGCGCGCCGGCGAAACAGCGACGCCACGCGCGTGAGCACACCCGGTTTATTTTCGACGTACACCATGAATGTATTCAGCATATTTTTCTCATTCGGCTTCTTTATTCGTCGCTGGCAGTCTCGACAATCGGACTCGGCCGCCGAATCATGTCGTGCAGCGCAGCCCCGGCCGCGACCATTGGATAAACGGTATCTTCCTGTTCAACTTTGAAATTAATCAGCATCGGCCCATCGTGCTGGCGCGCCGATTGGACGGCGGGCACGACTTCGGAACGCTCCGAGACAGTCGCGCTCCGGATGCCGTAAGCCCCGGCTAACCTTGCGAAGTCCGGATTGAGCAAGGGCGTCGCTTGGTAGTTGCGCTCGTAGAAAAATTCCTGCCACTGCCGCACCATGCCGAGATAGCCGTTGTTGATGATGGCGATATGGATCTTCAGATTTTCCTGCACCAGCGTCGCCAGTTCGCACATCGTCATCTGGAATCCGCCATCGCCCGCCACCACCCAAACCTCGGCTTCCGGGCAAGCGACTTTGGCGCCGATGGCGGCGGGCAGCGCGAAGCCCATCGTGCCCAATCCGCCGGAAGTAATCAGCGAGCGCGGACGCTCATGCTTGTAGTACTGCGCCTCCCACATCTGGTGCTGCCCAACGTCGGTTACGACGATGGCGTTGCCGTCGCGCGTCTGATGCCATAAATCGTTGATGACGTGCGCGGCATAGAGATGGCCGCTGTCGGGCAGGTTCTGGATGTCGCGCACGGCGGAATCGCCCTTCAGTCGGTCGATCGAATCCAGCCAGTCACTACGATCAATGGATTCAACATGCGGCAATAACTCCAGCAAAACTTCCCGCAAATCGCCGACCAGCGGCACATCGACCTTGACGATCTTGTTGATCTCGGCGGGATCGATCTCGATGTGAATCTTCTTTGCATTGGGCGCGTAAGTTTTCAAGTTGCCGGTGACGCGGTCGTCGAAGCGCATCCCGAAGGCCAGCAGCAGGTCGGCCTCCTGGATCGTGTGGTTCACCCAGGCTTCTCCGTGCATGCCCATCATGCCGAGATTGAGCGGGTGCGACGCGGGGAGCGCCCCGAGGCCGAGCAGCGTGAGCGCGACCGGAATGCCGGCGCGCTCGGCAAAATCGCGCACCTCGCGCATGGCTCCAGAAATGATGATGCCGTGGCCGGCGAGGATCACGGGCCGCTTCGAATTGTGGATCAACTCCAGCGCCCGCTCATACTCCTGCGGAGCGGGCGAAAGGTCGGGCCGATAACCCGGCAATTGCGGCTTGGCCGCTTCCCAGTCGAACTCGCACGAACCCTGCTGCGCATCTTTGGTGATATCGACCAGCACCGGACCCGGCCGCCCGGACCGCGCCACATAGAAAGCTTCACGGATCGTGCGCGCCACTTCGCTCGCGTGAGTAACTAAATAGTTGTGCTTGGTGATCGGGAGAGTCACGCCGGTGATGTCGGTTTCCTGAAACGCGTCCGACCCGATCAGCTTGCCGCCAACCTGCCCCGTGACGCAGACGATCGGTGAGGAATCGAGCATGGCGGTGGCGATTCCGGTGACCATGTTGGTCGCTCCCGGCCCGGAGGTCGCGACCGCGACTCCCACCTGTCCACTGGCGCGCGCGAAGCCGTCGGCCATGTGGGTTGCGCCTTGTTCGTGGCGCACCAGCACGTGATGGATCTTGCTGTGCTTCAGCGCGTCATAGGCGGGCAGAATGGCGCCGCCGGGATAACCGAAGACATGCTTCACGCCTTCCCGTTCCAGGCATTCCCAAAGAATGCCGGCCCCGGTCATCGTCGTCGTGTTCTTGCTCGTGGTCGACGTGGTTTTATGATCCGTCATGAGACCTCCCTGCAATCCTCCTGGTTCGATGTCCCGTAAAAAACGAAACCCACCGTGCCAGCGTTTCTGGCGGGTGGGATTCGGGAGCGCTTACGATTTCTAGTTTCTCAGCTCACTCTTTCCCCCGCACCGAGTCGTACACCTACCCCCGGGATTTTAATAACAATTCGGCGGAGCCTCTGTCCATTCGTCACGGATGCACCAAAGAGTTCTCGTGATAGTACCCGACCGACCGTCCGGTTGGCAAGGGGAAAGTCGGACGGGTCGTGGGTCGACTTCCGTGTGGGCCGTGATTCACGCGCAATCCCGAGAGGCGCCCGGCGCAATACGCGCTCGGACTGGTACTACCTAACTCCTTCGGAGTGATCGGCGCAAACATGGGATGTAAATTCTTTGTCGCGTTGCAACTCGAAGTTGCGCATCATTTCATCGAAAGATGCGCCGGTGGGCGCGCTAGAAGGTTCGAACCGCCAGCCACATTCGGAGCAACCAAAACCCCGAAAACGCTGTTGCTCAATCCATATCAACTTTCGTCTCATGGCCGCCTCTGTCGTTGCGCCCCAACGAGTACCCGCTTGCTGTCAGGGAACGCAACGTTCTGGTTCGCCATTAACGGCTCCTTTCGCAGCGGCGCACTGCCTGATTGCAGCAGAATGCCGTCACCCAGTCTGGGCGTGGCGGAAGATGCATAATTAAGGATGGGCGAAGTTTACATGCGCCAATTTGGATGGTCTGTCGGGCATCCTACAGACATGGAGAAGTCTTGTTCGTGCGAACGTCCGATTTCGGGGGGCCCCCTTTGAAGTGAGCGGAATCGTTTTAAGTGTTGGTCACGTTTCGTGCGTCGTGATGCTGGCGCGGAGCAGCGATGAAGCCAATGTAGGATGCCCTACAGAAGCGCCGTGTTGGGGAAACAGTGGATCCTGTATAATTTCGCGAGTTAGTGCGAATAAGCAGAGTTCCCGTTTCGCACACTATGACGAGTGAGTTCATCCCCGCGCCCGGGAGGCTTTTCGGTTCTGGTTCATGGCGAGCAAAGATCTCCAAGTCGTGCAGTCCGGTGAGCGGACGAATGCCGCAGGGAAGCCAGTCGGCAACAAAATACTTCTATCGGCCTCCGATAGCGACTACAGCTCACTTCGTCCTCATCTTGAATACGTCAACCTGCCAAACCATCTAGCCATTCACGAGGCGGGTGGAAGGCTGGAATTTGCGTATTTCCCGAACCGAGGTTTGATTTCTCTTGTAGTTGTAATGAAAGATGGAAAAACCGCCGAAGCTGGCATAGTTGGCAATGAGGGCTTTACAGGAACATCGGCGGCTGTTGGCCTGCGCAGAAGCCCGCTGCGGGCGGTGGTACAAATCACGGGGGATGGGTTTCGGGTAGAGGTCGGAGCTTTGCAAAACACTTTGGAATCCGCTCCACACCTTCAGTTGATGTTGAGCCGCTATGCAGTAGTTCAGGGAATGCAGGTTGCACAAACAGCTGCGTGTAATCGGCTGCACGATATTGAGCAGCGCCTTGCGCGGTGGTTGCTAATGACTCAGGATAGAGTGGATTCAGGGTCGCTGCCCATCACCCATGATTTTCTCGCAACCATGTTAGGGACAGATAGACCTAGCGTGAGCTTGGCAGCTGGTGTTTTGCAGAGGAAGGATCTCATCGAGTACACCCGCGGCGCAGTGAAGATTGTGAACCGCAAGAAGCTTGAAAGGTCCGCCTGCGAGTGCTACGGGGTTATCCGACAGTACGATGGCGAGCTTGGCTGAAATAAGTCCGGAAGTGAAGACTCGCGCGGTTTTTGGGGAACGGCGCGACTGCAACAGGCTGCCGGAAAACTCGGGGTTCGTATCAGGGCATCGCTTCCCTTGCCGATCGCCACTCGCCGAGCAGCCGCACTACGGGACTTGCGCCCTTGCCGCGGCGGCCATCATGTCCCGAATCATGCTCAACAACGCCGGCATCGCCGAGCGCGCCTGGGGAGACATTTCCGCGCCTATGGTCAGGCAGTCACCCGCTTCAACCGCGAGGATGATCACTTCTTCCGCCACCGGGAGACCCAGTTTTCTCCCGAGAGCCAGAGACTCGCACAATCCCACATAGTGAGGCGATCCCCCAGGAACCAACGGAAGCTCGGAATCGCTGAATTTGTATATCGTGCCCGGGGGCGCGTTGCCGGTCTGCACGGTGTCAACCACAATCAGGCGGCGCACACCCAACACACAATCCAACAGATGGAATCCACTTTCCGGCGTGCTGAGAATATCCACGTCTTCGGATGCAAACGGCCGAAGCCGGTCCGCGACCACGCAGCCCAAAGCATCGTCACCCAGCAGTTCGTTGCCCAGGCACAACACCCGCAGAGCAGGTCCGGCTGCTTCAGTGGACGGTGAATGCGAATCGTCGGTTGCGCTATTCACGATGCACACTTCCGTTGAAGTCGCGCCGCAACGTGGTCAGAGTGTTGCCGCTTTGATTTCGGACCCGCACCAGCAGCGGCATGCTCCCCGGCAGGGAATGGGTTGCGCATCCGTGGCATGGATCGTAAGCCCGGAAAGCCATTTCGATCTGATTGAGGACGCCTTCGGGGACGTTTGCCCCCGAGATCAGCTTCTTGGCGGCCTTCTCCACGCTCATCGCGATCCGCGCGGCATTGTTCTGCGTGGCAACGATAAGATTCGCCTTCTCGACCAGGCCATTCTCATCCGTCCAGTAGTGATGGATGAGTGTTCCTCGTGGGGCCTCCACAATACCGATGCCTTCCTTCGGCGTCTCCGTGGGCAAGACCCGGATGTTGTCGTCGGTCAGTGCGGGGTCCGCGGCGAGCTCTTTCATTCGTTCGGCGGCGTAAAGTAACTCAACCAGACGCGCCCAGTGGTTGGCGAGCGTGTGATGCACCGGCTTGCCGCCCAGGGTCGAAAAGTAAGCTTCATAAGCCTTTTGCGCCAGAGGTGTGGCCATCCCGTCGCTGACGTTCAGGCGCGCCATGGGGGCTACGCTGTAAACGCCGCTGTCCTCGCCCTCGGTGAAACCCTTCCAGCCCACCGGCTTCAAGTAACAGAACTTTACATAGCTCCAAGGCTCAACATGTTCCGCTATGTTTTCCAGGTATTTGTCCGGGGCGAACTTCTTCCACTCCTTGCCTCCGGGTGTTACTACACGAAGCGGGCCGTCATAGAAGTTGACTCGGTTCTGATTGTCCACCATTCCCATGTAGTAAGTGCGATGGGTGTAGGCATCGGACAGAATCAGATTGACATAGCCGGTGTTCTTGAGCACAACGTCTTCGAATAACCGAAGCGTGAACTGAGCGAAATCGACGGCCTCGGCCGCAACTTCTTGAAATTGCTTCTGCGCTTCGGATGTTATGTGCTTGGCTACCCCTCCCGGCAAACCGAACACTGGATGCGCGGCCTTTCCGCCAGCCAGCGCCATCAACTCGCGCAAGCGCCGCCGCATGGCGATCACTTTCTTGCCCGTCTCAATCCCAACTTTCGCGATTACTCCCAGCACATTCCGCTCGGCAGCGGGGGCGTCCGGCCCCACCACAAAATCGGGGCCGCCCAGGAAATAGAAATGAAGCGCGTGGTCTTCGACAATGAAGGTGCTGTAGATCAGCTCGCGAATCTTCTTGGCCGCGGGCGGCGGTTCAACCTTGTAAACGTTGTCGAGAGCTTTGGTCGCCGCCATGTGGTGGGCGGTAGGGCACACCCCGCAGATACGCGAGGTGATCTGCGGCATTTCTTCGACAGGACGCCCTTGCACGAACTTCTCAAACCCGCGCAGTTCGGGCACTTGGAAGTAGGCTCGCTCGACCGCTCCCGAATCGTCCAGGAAAATGTCGATTTTGCCGTGCCCTTCAAGGCGAGTGATGGGATCGATGGTGATGCGGCTGCGCACGAAGACAGTGCTTGTGTCCGCAATTTTTTGGCAAGTATCGGGTGGTGCTTGTTGGTTCTGGTCGGCCATAAGCCACCTCATCGGGACGGTAACGGAGCTTGCCGGACGCCGGGCTTCTTTCGCCGCAATAACGACCCTGGCAGACCGTAACGATAGAAAGTTCCCACTGGGTCGGGGATCGTGCTCAAGACGCGGTCAATCTCTGCCTCGTCTTTACTCTCAACCAAAGACGCCAAACAGGACAGAATCTTCGCGCCCTGGTCCCTTACCCGGCTGGTTGGGCCATAGCATCCCGAGCAGGGCATGTTTCCCCGGACGCAGAGCGCCTCGCAGCCTGAGCGCGTGCCCGGCCCCATGCACAGGAGGCCTTGGGCCAACAGGCATTTCTCTTCGTCGACGAGCATCTGCTGCGGACGCTTGAACTCGGTAAAGACCGGCTTCTCCGGCTTCGTGTCCTTGCGTGGGCACTCGTCGCAGAGAGCGCAGTCCGGGGCGAGCACTGTGCCTTTGACCGGCAGCTCGCTGCCCAACAGGATTTGCACTGCGGCGAGAAAGGTCTTTGGCGTGGGCGGGCACCCAGGAATGTAGTAATCGACGTCCACCACCTGATCGAGCGAGCGCACCGTCTCGTGGAGAGCGGGGAGTTCCACACTGTGACCGTTATCCTGGTAATGCGTTTGTGGAAGTGTTCCTTCGGCATTTATCGTGCTTGGCGGATGAACATAGACTTCCTGCATAAGGCTTGCGCGATCGAACAGATTGGCAAGACCGGGGATGCCGCCGAGATGTGAGCACGCTCCCAAGGCCACAAGCAACTGCGATTTGCTTCTCAACAACCGCGCCATGGACTCCTGCTCGGAAGTACGGATAGCTCCGTTCAGAAATGTGGCCGTGATCGAGCCGTCCGCCATGGACTCAACATCCTTGCGCTTGAAGTCCATCGCCACCGGCCAAAATACAATGTCCACCTTGGCGACTACATCTAAGATAGCCTCGGCTAAGTCGACCACTGCTTCTTCGCAACCACCGCAGGAAGCGCACCAATAGAACGCTACTTTCGGTTTGTCGGGAGATTTGTCGGACATTAGACCAGCACCTCCTCGGCGTAGGCATTCTCTAAGTCTTTCAACTCCAGATTAAGCGGTCCAAGGTCCCGCACCTTTTCCACCATTTGATTGATGGCGGTCCGCACCCTATCCGCCTCTGCGGCCGAAATCCACTCCAGGCGAAAACGGTCTTCCTCGATTCCCATTTCCTTGAGCACGCGTTTCAACAGGTGGTACCGCTTAAGTGTCTTGTAATTGCCTTCCTGGTAATGGCAGTCGCCGGGATGGCAGCCGCCAATAAAGACGCCGTCGGCGCCGTGCGCAAAAGCGTCCAGGACGAACTGCGGATCCACACGGCCCGAGCACATCAGGCGAACCACGCGCACGTTGGGCGCGTATTTCATACGCGAGGTGCCGGCCAAATCCGCCGCCAGATACGTACACCAGTTACAGAAGAACGCCACGATCCGGGGCTCGAATTTTGCCTGGGAAGTCTCGGATGCGCTGGGTTGGCGACTAAGCATAGGCCAACACCCCCTCGATTTCTTCAAAGATTTCTTCATCCTCGAAGAAGTTTTGCTTTATCGAACCTGATGGGCAACCCGCGACACATGTTCCACAGCCTTTGCAGAGTACTTCGTTGATATACGCCTTTTTCTTTTCCTCAATGAAGGCGATGGCTTGATACGGACAGAGTGAAATGCAGCTCTTACAACCGGAGCACTCCTCTTCCAGGATCGAGGCTGTGTAGGGCTCTAACTCAACCGATTTGGCATCGATCAGGGCCAAAGCTTCGGCAGCGGCCGCGCCCGCCTGGGCCACGGAATCCGGAATGTCCTTCGGCCCCTGGCACGCGCCCGCGATGTAGACCCCCTCGGTAAATGTGCTGACCGGCGCCAGCTTGGGATGACGCTCCAGGAACCAGCCTTCAGAAGCGCAACTGATATTGAAAAGCCGGCGCACGTCCTGCGCGTCGGACTGGGGCTCCAGCCCAACCGAAAGAACGACCATATCGACCGGGATGCGGCGGACAAAACCGGCCAGCGTGTCCTCAGCACGGATTACCAGCTTGCCTTCTTCCGAAGGATGGACAGCCCAGTCGCTGACCTCGGCAACGCGTCCACGGACAAAGTGCACTCCTTCATCGAGCAGCCGGTCGTAGAATTCCTCGTAACCTTTCCCCGGCGTTCGCATATCGATATAGAAATTGAAGACTTCCGCCCCCGTGTGCTCCTTAATAAGGTGGGCGAGTTTCAGCGAATACATGCAGCAAACCTTGGAGCACCAGCGGTTAGTGTTGGCGTCGCGAGAGCCGATGCAATGGATGATGCCCACCGATGCGGGCTTCTTGCCGTCGCGCAGAATTACCTCGCCTGCAGTTGGGCCCGAAGCGTTGATCAGCCGCTCCACCTCGAGGGAGGTATAGACATTCGGGTATCGGCCATACCCGCAGTAGGGATTGCGCTCGGGGGCAAAAGTCTTGAAGCCGGTGGCCAGAATGATGGCTCCAATTTCTATTTCATCGAAGGTTTCTTTCTGCTTGAAGTCGATCGCCAGGCGGTCCCCACAAGCTTCCACGCAGGTCTTCTTGCACTTACCCGACTTAAACTCGATGCAGGTATCTCGATCGATCACCACTTTCTGAGGCACAGCCTGTGGGAATGGCAAATAGATCGGTTTTCTCATGCTCAAGCCGAGATTGAACTCGTCGGGAGTTTTCCCTTCTTTGTACACACAAGCGGCAATACACTCCTGGCAACCAATGCAGAGATCGTCGATGACGTAACGCGGCTTGTGCTTGACCTGTGCTTTGTAGTTGCCGACGTATCCGTCAACCTTGACTACCTCGGAGTAAGTCCACAGCTTGATGTTGGGGTGCGAGCCCACCGCTGTCATCTTCGGCGTGAGGATGCAAGCGGCGCAGTCCAGGGTGGGAAATGTCTTATCGAACATCGCCATGTGGCCGCCGATCGTGGGCTCACGCTCGACCAGGTAAACTTGCTTGCCGGCTTCCGCCAGCGTCAGAGCCGCGTGGATGCCGGCGATGCCACCGCCCACCACCAACACGCTGGGGTTGATGTCAACTCGTCTCTTCTGCAATGGTTTGTGCAAGGCAACACGTTGCACCGCGGCGCGCACCAAGTCCTGGGCTTTCTCCGTTGCCGCTTTTTTGTCTAAGTGGACCCAGGAGACATGCTCGCGAATGTTGACCATCTGCAACAAGAATGGATTCAGGCCGGCGCGCCCGAGAGCGCGGCGGAAGGTGGCCTCGTGCAACAGCGGCGAACAAGAGGCCACTACCACGCGATTCAGTTTGTGATCGGCGATGTCCTGTTCGATCAACGCCTGGCCAGGGTCCGAACACATATACTTGTACTCGCGGGAAACTGCTACCCGCGGTAAGCTCGCCGCATAACCGGCAAGCGCCTTCACATCCACGGTACCCGCGATATTGGTACCGCAGTGGCAGACATAAAAGCCGACACGCACCGCTTCGGGACCTGAGAGCTGTGAAATCTCAGGCATATGCGATCTCCTTTTTGGCGAACACCGGCCTGATGGGCACGAAGCCGCGCTGCAGGCCAATGGTGTCGGCCGGCGCGCCCAGGGCCAATGCCAGCAGTTGGCTGAAGTACAGGACCGGAACCGCGGTCTGGCGATGGCGTTCCCCCGCTTCCTTTTGGAACGATTCGAGGTTGAACTGACAGAGTGGACAAACGGTCGTAATCACCTCCGCGCCATTCTTCTGCGCTTCACTTAGTAAGTAGTGAATAAGGTCCAGCCCGACTTCGGGAAGCGTCCCTTTTTGGCTGCCGCCGCAACAAGTCGTCTTGAGTGGGTAGCGGACCGTCTTTGCCCCACACGCTTCCAGCAGCCGCTCCATCGAGGTCGGGTCGCCTTGATCGTCGAAAGTGGAGTACGGTCGAACGATCTGGCAACCGTAGTAAGGCGCTATCTTCAGGCCATTGAGCGGCACCTTCACCTTGGCGGCGATGGCCTCGGGTCCAACGTCGTTGAGCAGAACATCAAGCGGATGGCGCACCTTGACCTTATCGCGATACTTAAGACCAATCGTGTCCAAAGCGCGGTTGACCACCAGCTTTATGTCCGGGTAGTCGCGGATGTAATGCTGGGTTTTATTGAGCACGAGATAACAGGCGGCGCACGGCGCAATAATCTCGCTGTGGTCGCGCTCCGCCAGCGCCAGGTTCCTGCTCGCCAGCGCATACGAAGTCAGCTCGTCCACCGACATGTAAGTGGTCGCTCCGCAGCAGTTCCAGTCGTCGATCTCTTCGACCTCGACATCGAGCAAGCGGAAGGCAGCCAGCAGCGACTCCTCGTAAGCGCGCCCGGTTCCTCGCAGCGAGCAGCCGGGATAGTAAGCGTATTTCATATCGCCAGCTCCTTCCGCGTGGCCGCGACCGAATCCAGCAGCTTTTCAATCTCCGCTCGACGCTGGACTCTTTCTCTCTTCAGGGGCATGCGGCCGGTGCGCAACAGCTTGAGGCCGAGCCCGCTCATCCCAAATAGACGCCAAATCGATGTGCGCAGAAAGACTTTGACGATGAGCCAACTCTCGGTAATACGCCCGGAACCACGCACCATGTCGGAGAATTGCCTGGCCATCACGGGAATGGCAAACCGGCGCGGATAGCGTTTTTCTTCGATGGCGCGCTGTTTCAAAGCATAGAGCAGGTGTGTGACATTGATGCTCTTGGGGCAATGCACCATGCAGGCATAGCAGGCGGTGCACAGCCAGATGGAGCTGCTTCCCAGCACCTCTTCCTTGAAGCCCTCTCGCGAAAGATGCATGAGACGCCGCGGCGTGTAATCCATGTACAGCGAGAGCGGGCATTTTCCGCTGCACAATCCGCATTGCAGGCAATGACGAATTCTTTCGCCGCCAACCGTGTGGCTGATCCAGCGCACAAATTCCGGGTCGCGGTCCGCTTCAAACTTGATAGTGCGTTTCAGTTCCATACTGAATCTCGTTCCCCCGCAGGTCTCAGACAAAGGCGGGCGCAGCCGCCGAAACCAACTTCGCGTCACACTTAATGTCGATGTTCAAGATGCTGGAAACTGGACACTCGCGGCGAGCCGATTCCACAGCCTCGTCGAACCGGCCGAGCTCGGAATCGCCGGTGCGCGCGGTGATCTTGAGGTGCGCCCCAACAATTCGCAGTGTCTCGCCGACAAAATCCAGAGTCAAAGCGGTGTCGGTTTCAACAAGGAGAGGCCTGATTCCTGCCCTGGCCATTTCCACCGCAACCACTCTGGACATGCTCGAAGCGATAGCAGCCGCGAGCATTTCGGCGGGCGAAGTACAAGTCGTCAGACCCGTGAGCGACCCAAAATTGTACTTGGAATTGTTCAAAATCCCGCTCGGAGCCGAAATCGCGCCTTCGCCGGTGTAAGGTCCGTCTTTCCAAATTGCATGTGCTTCGCGCAGCATTTGCTACCTCCGATCTTGGGGACCGTTCCGATCCGGTCCAATCCAATTGCAACATCGCGGCGGGCGGAGAAAAACCTTTACCTGCCATGGAATAGTATCTTCCAGTGCAGTCCGCCAACTCCCCGGCTACGCCAGCGCCAGACGTGTCAGGAAAACTCCAGCCGATCGCGACGGCTGATTCGCACTCCTGAACCGCGACGAAACCGGAGAAGCGACATTGCCGGTGATAGTATCGGACTGTCGCAATGACCCAAGGATTATCTATTGCTTACATCTAGACTACCCAGAAACGACGCTAACCCTCGTGTTTACCGGCCAATACACCTGCCGAGGATTTCAGTCGCGGTTGCCTCGTATCAGAGTTAAACTTCTGTAGATAGAGAGTTCCCGTTAAGGCGGGGAGGGTCCATGGTAGGTCCGGAAAACTCGAGTCGTCTCCGCTTTGGAGGATTCGTAGTCGACCTCGCTACCGGAGAACTCTTCAGCCGCAGCGCAAGAGTCCCCCTCCAAGACAAGCCTTTTCAGATACTTGCGCTCCTGCTGCGGCGGCCGAAGCAATTGGTGTCGAGAAGCGAGATCATCCGGACGGTTTGGCCGGGTCTTTTCATCGAGGGAGACTTGTGCCTCAATGTGGCCATCCGCAGGTTGCGCTCTGCCTTGCAGGACGACACGGCCAACCCTCGCTTTGTGGAGACAGTGGGGAGTCACGGATACCGTTTCATCGCGGCGGTGCATGGGGCACCCGCATCGGAACCGGCCCCGACCAGCGGAGGCCGTCCCAGACTGGCTGTGTTTCCATTGAAATGCTTGATGGAACTCGAGGCGGATTCCTTGCCTCCGTCAATGACCGAACAGGTGATCACTCAGCTGCGGCGGATTGATCCCCCTTTCGTCATCATCACTCCCGAATTCACAACCGAACACTCGCCGAAGGGCAAAAGCACTATGACTCTTTGCCGCAAGGTCGCGGCGGATTATGTTCTGGTGGGGGCAATCTCGGGAGCTGGCGGACAAGCGCGAGTCACCGTAAGACTCTTGAACTGTCATAGTCAGGCCTGCGTGTGGGCGGAGAGCTACACCATGCCTGCCGACGCCCTGTTTGCCGGCCAAGAGGAAACCAGCCGCAAGATCGCCGCATCCGTGGTGCGGTCGCTTCCGTTTCCGTTGCACCCTTCGCACTTGCATCTCGTCTTTCCAGCCGCGCACGAAAACTATGTACAGGGATCGCATTTCCTCTCTCGACTCACTGAGCTGGCAATTGAGAGAAGCATTCCTCTCTTCCAAGACGCGGTTCGTGAATATCCGCAGTTCGCAATGGCATGGGCCGCGCTGGCGAATGCCCATTGTGTGCAGGCGCGAATGGGAGTTGTCCCGTCGCGCAAAGCATTTCCTGAACTAAAGTCTTGCGCGGAAAAGGCTTCCGAAATTGAAGATCTGCCGGAGACAAGAACTGCGCTGGCCTACTACCATCTGCTCTACGAACATGATTGGAGTGCCGCGGAGGCGGCTCTGGTACGCGCTTTGGCGATGGATCCGGGATGCGCGCCCGCGTTAGGAGCCTATGCTCAACTTCTGGCCATAGCTGGCAAGCATGAAGATGCTGTCGCCATGATGCGGCGCGCTTGCGATTTGGCCCCCTTTTCCGGTTATACCGCAGTCATGTTGGGATGGGCCTTGTACTACGCCGGGGACTATGAAGCGGCTCTTTCCCAGCTCAAGCATGCCATGGAATTGGACGCCTCGCTCTGGGTCGGGCGCGTAGGCTTGGGCATGGTCTTGGACCAGATGGGAAGAACAGACGAGGCGATCGCGGAATTCACCCTCGCGGTGGAACATTCCGACAATAGTGCCCTGACAAGGGCACATCTGGCATACGGCCTGGCCCGCCGGGGCGATAAAGCGGGTGCGGCTGAAATTCTGGATTCGTTGTTGTCTCTGCGGCGAAAACATTACTTCAGCGCATATTGGATCGCAGTCATCCACACCGCGCTCGATGACCGTCTGGAAGCCTTGAAGTGGTTGGAGACTGCCAAGGCGGAACACTGCAGTTGGTTCGTATTCGCGCACGAAGATCCGAAGTTTGCCGTCCTGCGTTCCGATGCCCAGTTCCAACGGCTGATGGAAGAGGGCAGGGTCGTGAGCTCGGCCTAGCAGTTCGTGGCGCAAGTACGGTTCGTCTCAGGGAACACCTTCAGAGGCTGCGGAAAACTCGGGTTTCGAATTGGGGCAGCGCTTTAGCGATGCCGTAAGTTCTTCGAAATCGGACGCCCCTTTAGGAGCCCGGCGTCGAAAGCCGCTTTTTCCGCAGCCGCCTGCTAAATCCCCGGCCCTGCCGGGTATGCCGGCAAATCTGGAGGCGCCGCCGGCAGTTTATTGGGATTGGCCTTGATCTGCTCCATCAGTATCTCGACCGCTTTTTCCAGTTGCGGATCTTGTCCCTTCACCACCAGGTCGGGGGGATTATCCACCACCACATCCGGTTGCACTCCGCGGTTCTCGACCAGCCACTTGCTGTCTAGCCCATACAGAGAGAATTCCGGGCGCGTGATGTAGCCGCCATCCATGAGCGGCATCTCCCCGCGAATGCCGCGCACTCCGCCCCAGGTCCGCTCGCCGATGAGTGGCCCCAGCTTGTACTGCTTGAAGAAGTAGCTGAAGAAATCTCCATCGGACGCGGCGTAGTGATTGGTCACGCAAACCATGTATCCGTGGAAGACTCTGTCCGGAATCGTGTTCGGCTCCCAGTTGCGCGCCGACTCCATCCCCCCTAGCACTCGCCGCAGCCGCTCAAAAATAACCTGGTCCACGAAGCCGCCGCCGTTGTAGCGCACGTCGAAGACGATGCCTTCCTTGCGAATCTGCGGGAAGTACTGCTTGACGAACTCGTTGAGTCCTACGTCTTCCATATCGGGCAGGTAGACATAGCCGATGCGTCCGCCACTGGCCGCGTCCACCTTCTTGCGGTTGGTCTCGATCATGTTTAGCTCGCGCAAGTTGTACTCGTCCGCAATCGGCTTCACCACCACCTTGCGGGCGCCGTCCGCCGAGGGTTTGGCGTTAACGGTGAGCGTGACCACCTCATTCGCCGTGTTCACCAGCATTTCGTCAGGAGTCTGCGGACTGCGCAGCGTGCGCCCGTTGATCGCCACCAGATAATCGCCTTCTTTGACATTGACGCCCGGCTCGGTCAAGGGAGACCGGGTGTGCGCGTCCCAGTTCTCGCCGGTGAAGATTTTCTTGATTCGGTACATGCCGCTGGCCGGGTCGGCTTCAGAGTCCGCTCCCAGCAATCCGACGTTCACCGGGTGCAGGTCCGGGAAATCGCCGCCGCCCACATAAGTATGCGAATTCGATAACTCCCCGATCATCTCGCCCATGATGTAAGTCAGCGAATAACGATCGGCGACGTACGGCAGTAACTGAGCATATTTGTCCTTGGTCTTCTGCCAATCCACTCCATTCATCGAGGCCTCAAAAAAATAATCGCGTTCCTGCCGCCAGACCTCGTTGAACATTTCCTTCCATTCCTGCGGAGGATCGACTTCAACTCGCATACCGCTCAAGTTGAGCGCGCCATCTCCCACCTTGTGGGGCGCGTCCGGGGGTTTGGCATCGATAATCCCAATCCGGTTCTCGCCCTCGCCCTCGGCCCGGTACAACAGCTTCGAGCCGTCCTTGGAAAGCGCGAAACGATCTGCGCCATCCAACAGCACTTTGTCTTTATGTTCTTTCAGGTCGTAGGCATGGATCGCCGAGGTTTCTCCGGCGAGTGGTCCCGACAGCCCCTGAATCGGCGCAGTCGAGTAGTAGATCGCGTCTTTCGAAGCGTCCAAGCCGTGAATCACCGCCGGTGGAACGGTCAGCGCCACAATCCGGTTCTGGATGCCTTCCAGATCGATCTTAAAGACTTTCGGAGGCTCCTTGGTCTCGGTTTGCGCGGCCTTCTCTTCGGTCTTTTGTTCTTTCTTGTTTGGCGGTTGCTTCACGTTCTTGCTCGACTCGGGCGCCGGCGCGGCCGCCGCTGGCTCTTCGCTCTTCACCTTTACCTCGTCGCTCAAGGCCGGAAATGGCGAAGGCTCGTCCGGCGTCAACGTGACCATATAGACACGGGTCGTTTTCGGATTCGCAAACTCGAAGTCGATGTTACCCAGCACTTCGTTGTAGTCGCGGTCGGATAGGAAGTATAAGTATCGCTTGTCGGGATCGAACAGCGCGCCGTAACTATTGTTAAGAGTTGAAGTCACGGGCGTGATCTTCCGGTCGGCTAAGCCGTACAAGTAAACCACCGAATAGCTGGACTCTAGACTCTTATCGTAAGCCAGCCACTTACTATCTGGTGACCAGTTGTAACTCGTAATCTCGCCGTACTTGCCGCGATCCACTTCGATTGGCTTTTTCTCTTTGATGTCGATATACCATAGTTTCAGGTCCTTGTCGGCCCAGGCGATTTTCGAGCTGTCTGGGGACCAGGCCGGCTGGAACATGAAGCCCTTGTGTCCGCTGGTGATCTGCTCTTCGGCGGCCAGTCCGTCTTGCGGGGCGATGTAGATCTCATCCTCACCGCTGCGGTCTGAAACGTAGGCGATCCATTGCCCATTCGGCGACCACGCCACATGTTGCTCGCGAACGCCAGCAGAATGCGTCAGATTGCGGATGCTTCCATCCTTCGCCGGAACGGTGAAGACTTCTCCGCGCGCCGCGAACACGGCTCGCTTTCCGTCGGGCGCGATGTCGAAGTCGGTGATTTGCCGGCTCGCGCTCACCCAGTGCTTCATGGCCTGGTCACGCTCGCCGTCCACGTGGATGGTCAGTTTTTTCGGCTGCCGGGTCTGCAGGTCGAATGTGTACAGGTAACCGCCATTCTCAAAAATAATCGCATCGGGACCAAGGCTCGGCCACATGACGTCGAATTCGTCGAACTTAGTAAGTTGCTCGACCTGCTTGCTGTCCTGGTCATAGCTGTAGAGATTGAGCCGGTGTTCGGGCCCGCGATCGGAAGTGAAATAAATCGTGTTTCCATGCCACATCGGAAACGTGTCGGTGTAATCCGTGTGCGGGACGACCTGATCGACGACATTATTCTTGATATCGTAAATCGTGATGTCCTGCGCCAAGCCGCCGGTGTAGCGTTTCCACTGCCGGAAATTGCGGAAAATCCGGTTGTAAGCGACCTTTGTGCCGTCCGCTGAGAACGAAAGCAGGCCGCCCTCATCCATAGCCATGGGTTGAGGCAGTCCGCCTTCGATGCTCACCGTATGTGGACGTTTGGTCCAGCCATTCGAAGCGTCGCGGCGCGAAAGGAAGACGATGCTCTTACTGTCCGGCGTCCAGCCAATAACCTGGTTGAGCACACCCATGCGGTCGTTGAGTTGCTGCGGCTGTCCCTGGTAGAAGGTCAACTGCTTTGGTTGACCGCCCTCGGACGGCATGACATAGACGTTAAAGTTGCCATCGTACTGGCCCGTGAATGCCAGCCACTTTCCATCCGGCGAAAACTTCGGAAATAGTTCCCGCCCAGGATGCGAAGTGATGCGGCGGGCCGCGCCTCCCGAGCTTGACGCCAGCCATAGATCGCCACCATACATGAATGCAATTTTGTCTTTATATATGTCGGGGAAACGCAGCAAGCGGCCTTCTTGCGCTTCCTGCGCGGCCGTCAGGCAGGCACAGCCCAGAACTACAAAAATGACCACGAACGCGAAAAAACGTCGAGCAGAAATCATGAGAGATCCTCTTGGAAGATTTGGTTGCGGGAATGATTAGCGGAATGGGAACCATTTCGACAAGCGGATTGTACCAGCTTGCACGCTGCCGCTCGAACGTTAATTGTGTTTCAAGGGCCCTGCGTACTACCTGCCGCTCGCACCGCCTCCTGGCAATCGGTCGCGGCGATCAACACTTTGTCAAACGCTGTATCTGTGCGGAGTTTTGCAAGCAGGGGATCGGAAAGCAGATTCTCGTGCGCGCAATAGTTCTGTTGGACCGCGCTCTGCAGCAAATGGAGGGCCGCTTGTTTCTTGCCACAGTACGCGAAGATTGCTCCTTCGTAATACCACGTCTCCGGATCGGGATCGGTGGGTAGATTGGTTTCCGCTTCGCGCGCGATCCGGTCCAGGTCTTCGGCTGGCCGCAACTGCAGGCAAGACTCCAGCAGATCGCGGTGATAGATCGGCGCGCTCGGCATGTGCTTCACGGCCTCGCGTGCTTCCGTAATCTTCCCCTCGCGCAGAAGAATGGATGGCATCGCATACGCCGCCCACTCCGAACCGGCGTCCAGACGGACAAAATCCACGGCCCGTTCGGTCTTACCCAACTCCATGAACGCCCACGCGCAGGAACGAAAAGTGTAGTTACCGGGATCGAGCGCCAGGGCAGTGTTGCATTCACTCGTCGATTGCTCCAGCATCCCGGCATAACGATAGACATAGCCCATCACGAAATGGGCGTGGGCACTCTCCGGACGGCGCTTGACCAGCGCCTGCGCCGCCTGGTATGCCTTGCCGAGTTCGCCTCGCTCAACCCGGTTGGTGATCACCTGTCCTGCGGCAACAATCCGATTCGGATCAAGCTCTATGGCGCGTTCGCACGCTTGGTTGGAGCGCTGGAACATCCGCTCGCCACCATCGGAATAGCTCGCGTCAAAGTAGCAACGCAAGCCCAGCTGTTCCCATGCAGGCGCGTAGGTAGGATCCACGGCGACCACATGCTCGAGAACCGCGATCGCATCCTTGTTCGGCCCCGCGTCATGAGGCAACGCGAGGCTGTGCAGGTAGAGATCGTAGGCCTCCGCGTTTTTTGGGTGCGTGCCGGTATCGAGAAAATCGCCGGCCGCTCCGAGCGCCGGCAGTAACCCTTGACGTATCTGGGCGGCGATCTGTGCTTGCAATGCGATCAGGTCCTGAGCGGGCGCCGTCACGTTCGTCTGCCACAAAAGACGGTCGCCCTCCACCTGGATCGCTTCGAGCGTAATCAGAAGGCTGTCGCCTTGCTTCAGGAAGTGTCCAGTAAGAACGTTGGCGACGCGCGCTTCCCGGCCCGCCCGCTGCGGATCGACGTCGTTGCCGACAAACTTTCGCGTGATTGCGGATGGACGAACGTCAAGCGTCCGGGTGTAGGTGAGCGTGTTGGCGATTTCGTCGGCCAGCGCGAAGCGAAGAAACTCCACGCTGATGTCGCCATTCATATTCTGCAACGGCAGCACCGCAATGGTGTTCTTCGGCGCGCCACCCGCCATCTTACGCTGTTTGAGCCACCACGCTCCGACCGCGGCCAAAACGGTGAGCAACAGCGCGCTGACTCCCAGCAGAAGATATGTAGAAAATTTGCTCGAGGACGACTGAAACGTACTCGTGGCCAGCCGATACGGCAAGGCTGGCCGCCGCGCCCCGGTCTTGGTTAACCCCGTTTCCGTTTCCTTCCTCAACGACTGGAGATCGCCCTTCATCGCCAGCGCGTTCGGATAGCGATGTCCCCGGTCTTTTTCCATGGCCCGGCCAATGATGCCTTCCAGATCCGGGGGGAGCCCGGGGTTGAGACGACGAGGAGAAACCGGCTTCTGGTTCAGGACCGCGTCCAGCGTGGTAATCACGTTGCCAGTAGCAAAAGGCTTCTTACCGGTCGCCATTTCGTAAAGCACGACTCCGAGCGAGAACAGATCGCTCCGCGGATCCAGTTCTTCGCCGCGCGCCTGCTCCGGAGACATGTAAACCGCAGTTCCCGGAATCACGCCCACCGCGGTCATCGAGTCTTCCATCGCGGCCTCGCTCGATCCCGGTTCGCGCGCCGACTTGGCCAATCCGAAATCGAGGATTTTTGTCTGACCGTTCTGCCCCACAAAAATATTGGCCGGCTTGATGTCGCGATGAATGATCCCCTTGGTGTGCGAAGCCGCCAAAGCATCCGCCACCTGGATACCGATGTCGAGAATCTCTTCGACTTCCATCGGCTTTCCTCGTATCCGCTCCTTCAGGCTCACTCCTTCCAGCTTCTCCATCACAATGAAGGGATGCCCGCCGTTGTCTTCGATGTCGTGGATGGTGCATATGCCGGGATGGTTCAACTGGGAAGCGGCGCGGGCTTCGCGCACGAACCGGTCGAGCGACTTGCGGTCGTGGACCATCTCCTCGGGAATGAACTTGAGGGCGACGTGACGGGCCAGGCGTGTGTCTTCCGCCTCATACACTACGCCCATGCCACCACCACCAAGCTTTCCCAGGATGTGATAGTGGGAGACTGTCTGGCCGATCATTCCGGAGGCCTCAATGCCGCCGCCGTAATGTTAGGCCGCTGGCGAAGCGCGGGTCAACCCGCTGGCGAAATAGAACCCCAACGTTCTTCGCAACCCTGTGCGCGGACGCATGAGAGCTTGCCTCGACCCGGTCGCTGGGCGTAGGCTTTCCTTGCCTGAGGTGGGCTTCTAAATCCGGCGCCAGCCTGCTAAAGCACCTAGCTCCGTTTGCCGATTCTTCAAGACGTATCTCCGGATACACGGGGCCAGTCTATTGCCAGCTCTCCTCAAGCGACCCCTCTGCCTTATGATGGTTGGTTCAAGTTGGATGGGTTATTGACCTGCCACAGGGGTGTGAATGGGCGGAGGTTTGCTGTCTGGCGCAGCGGAGGTCGGAGGCTCAAGACTTATGCAGTCCTTGGTTGTCGATGATTCCGCTGTCTACCGCAAATTGATCGGCGATCATTTGCGAAGCTGGGATTTTGGTGTCATCCTCGCGGAGAGCGGCTCCGAGGCTTGGCGAATCCTGGAGCAGCCGGATGCTCCCAAGCTCGTTCTGCTCGATTGGGTGCTGCCCGATTTAGATGGCATTGAGCTTTGCCAACGCATCCGCCAAGTTGGATCGTCCGGTCCATATGTCTACGTCATCCTGCTGACCAGCAAAGAGGGCCGCCATAACATGCTCGAGGCCATGCAAGCAGGAGCCGACGACTATCTGGCCAAGCCCTTTGATGAGCTGGAATTAAAGGCGCGCCTGTTGGTCGGCAAGCGGATTCTTGACCTGCAGGACGAACTGGTTTCCGCCCGCGAGTCCATGCGCCACGCCGCCACCCACGACAGCCTTACCGGATTGCTGAATCGCGGAGAGATTCTCAACATGCTTCAGCGAGAATTGGAGCGCGCGCGCCGCGATCGCAAGCCCGTGGGAGTGGTTCTTGGCGACATCGACCATTTCAAGAACGTGAACGACTCCCTCGGCCATCTTTTTGGCGATGAGGCGCTCCGCGAAATCGGCCGGCGGCTGCGCAGCCAACTCCGCGTCTACGACGGTGTTGGCCGGTATGGCGGAGAAGAATTTCTTATGGTTCTGCCCAACTGCGATTTGCCTACCGCCCTGTCGCGCGCGAATGAGCTGCGCAACATCGTTGCCAATACACCCGTGTTTTGTTCCGGCGCGGAGAGACCCATCACCATGAGTATGGGAGTCGCCGTCTCTGATCGCGATGGAAAAAACGAAGTGGAAATGTTGTTGAATCAGGCTGACGCCGGCCTTTATGTGGCCAAGGAGAAAGGCCGGAACCGAACCGAGCACCTCACCCGTACGGCCAAGAAAACGGCGACTGGGCGCGCCCGCAAAAGCTAGAAAATCGGTACTCCACCGGCCAGATTGGGTACCGCGATAGTGGCAGCCTTTTCTGGAGGACGTAAGTTCCGCCCAGCGTCCGAACTGGCTGCAAGCCATTGCCCCCTTGTTCCCCGACCTTCCAACCCGCATCAAGCGGTGCGCGCGCGACACCGGATTCGATCTCTGCGGCATTGCTCCAGTCCGCGACTTCGGCGAGTTGCGCGTCTTTCCCCCATGGATCGCGCATGGGAAACACGGCGAAATGAAATATATGCAGGCGCGCGATGAGACCGGAGAACTCAAGCGCGCATCGCTGGCCCGGGTCGCTCCCTGGGCGCGCAGTGTGGTCGTGTGCGCCATCAACTACAACACCGCGCATCCGTACTCGACCCAGGCACAGACGCAAGAGACAAGCCGCGGCTGGATTTCGCGCTACGCCTGGTCCCGTGAGGATTACCACGACGCCGTAATGCGCCGCCTGCAAAAAATCGAAGACGAGTTGCGCCGACTACTCGACGCGACTGGCAACAGGCCGCTGGCAACCGGCAACTGTCTCCAGCTGCGTTCCTATGTCGACACCGGCCCGCTCATCGAGCGCGTGTACGCCAAATACGCCGGCATTGGGTGGATCGGCAAGAACACTTGCATCATCAACCAGCAGCTTGGATCGTGGCTGTTTCTGGGCGTCATCCTTACCTCACTTGAGCTAACGGCCGGCCTTCCTGCGCCGGACCGTTGCGGGACTTGCACGCGCTGCATCACCGCCTGTCCAACGCGGGCGATCGTTGCGCCAGGCAAACTCGACGCCCGGCTGTGCATCTCCTATCTGACTATTGAAAAGCGGGGCGAGATTCCGAACGAGTTGCGCTCGGGCATGGGGCGGCACGTCTTCGGATGCGACATCTGTCAGGACGTTTGCCCGTGGAACCGCAAGGCGCCGGCGACGTCCGCAGCGGAGTTCGAACCGCGGGAAGTGCTGGTTAATCCCGCTCTTGATTGGTTAGCCGAAATGCGACAAGAAGAATTCCGGGTAGTGTTTCGCGGATCTCCCGTCCAGCGCGCAAAGCTTTCCGGCCTGCGGCGCAATGCGGTGATTGCAATGGGAAACAGCGGCGATAAAAAATTCGTGCCGACGCTGAAGAAACTCTGCGAGGATTCGGACCCCGTGGTCGCGGAACACGCGCGCTGGGCGCTGGCGAGACTCAGTCAAGAATCCTAAACCGTACCCAGCGCCCAGTACTCAGTAAGACCAGCTAACAGGCTGCAGAAAAACTCGATGTTGCAATTGATTTTGGGTGGCGCAGCGCTTCAGCGCTGCGGTACTTGCATTATTTTGACTGCGGCTTCAGCCGCTGACGTCACACTTTACAGTCCGCAGCGAGTTTCTTAGCAGCCTGCTAAAGGCCGCGGAAGCTATTTTGTTTCGTATCAGGGTATCGCTTTAGCGATCCCGAGGAATTTCCAAAATAGACGCCCCTTTAGGGGCTGCATAGGAGGACCCCATGTTCCAGAAAGATCTGCTTCACAACAAGCGCATCCTCATCACCGGCGGCGGCACCGGCTTGGGCAAAGCTACAGCCCAGCGGTTTCTGGAACTCGGCGCGGAAGTTTATGTCTGCGGGCGGCGGCAGGAAGTTCTCGCGGCGACCGGGCAGGAGCTGCGCGAGCGCATGGGCGGCAAAATCCACTCCCGTCCCTGCGATGTGTGCGACGCAGCGGCTGTCGAAGATATGATCGAATTCATCTGGGCCGAAGGTCCGCTCGATGTGCTCATGAACAATGCGGCCGGAAATTTCCTGGCGCGCACGGAACAACTTTCGCTGGGAGCGTTTCAGTCGGTGATTGGCATTGTCCTGATGGGCACGCTGCACACGACGATGGCTTGCGGACGGCGCTGGCTTGCGGCGGGGCGCGGAGGCGTGGTGCTGAACGTGACCACCACCTACACCACGACGGGGTCGGCGTATGTAGTGCCATCGGCGGTGGCGAAGGCCGGCGTGCAGGCGCTGACACGAAGCCTGGCCGTCGAGTGGGGCAATCGCGGAATTCGGATGAACGCGATCGCGCCAGGGCCGATTCCGACCGAGGGTGCGTTCTCCCGTCTGCTGCCGCGTCCGGAACTGGAGGAGGCGGCGAAGAAACGAAATCCTCTGGGACGATTTGGAACGATGGAGGAGTTTGCCAACCTGGCCGCATTTTTGATTAGCGATGGCGCAGGGTATGTAAATGGAGAAGTCGTGACCATGGATGGCGGCGAGTGGCTGCAAGGGGCGGGCGAGTTCACGGCCCTGGGACGGGAGCTGACGGAGAAGGAGTGGGAGATGATGAAACCGAAACAAACACCAAAGAAGAGTGCGCCGAAAACGTAACGCAGGGACAATATGCCGCGGGCTTGTAGGATGGGATCAAATACTCTGCAAAAACGAAAGCGCCCGGACTCCGCTTAGAGTCACCGGACGCTCGTCGAACAGCCCTCCCCCGAAGTCTGCTCACCACCTACTCTACGTTCTGACCGTCGCCGGGGGAATAGCACGAAGGGGGGAGTCCTATAGCACAATCTGGTAGGCCCGGCAGGAATCGAACCTGCAACCCTCGGATTAGAAATCCGATGCTCTTTCCATTTGAGCTACGGGCCCTCGCCAAAACGGGATTCTGTCTACCGATTATAGGGGAAGTGCGCGGAGCGTAGGTTGTAGAGAGTGATCCGGCGCGCAGATTCCGGCTTGACCCGGCTTAACAGGCTGCGGAAAAACTTTGATTCGAGCGGGTCTTGGGAAGGGCATGCGTTTGCTCCTGCCGTTGAGTCGTTGAAAATGTCTCCGCGCTTCAGCGCCCGAGGTGTGCTTCTCGCGCACTGGGCGAGTTTTTCCGCAGCCTGCTAATCCGTGCCCTCGCTCCGGATCGAATCATTGCCCTCACTGCGACGGCCGTAGCGGACGCACGCAGTACGGTGTCCCCGCAATCTGTTCCCAGCCGAGTGTTCTTGGCGGACAAGGTGGACATGAAGTTACCACCAGTTTTGCTCGGGCGCGGGCAAAGGTGTCATACACCTGTTGTTGCGCTTCGTCGGAAGCGTCCCAGAAGTCTTTGGAGCCGTGGTTCGTATCCATGATCTCAGCGACGATGCGCAGTTTCCCCAAGCGGGCCCAATACGCGGATGCGCCATCCCCGATGACCGCGACTTTGTCCCCGGGTTGAGCCCCCATGCGCCGAAGCTCTTTGGCGGCAACGACGTCCTGCCAGGTCGAGACCGGACCGCTCCCGGCGATCGCAAGATGGTTGGTGACGACGCGAACCGTGTAGTCGGCCGTGCCCAGCGCCATCACTAGAAACACCGCGAAAGTCACGTAGGCGCCAGCCTTTTGAACTTCCGGACGAAGCCGCACCGCCGCCATCAATGTAAGGAACAACACCAGAACAAAGCCCCCCAGATGACGATCGTGTTCAAGAAGAGGAAGGTAGATGCCCAGGCCGGCAATCGACATCGCGATGAGTGGCCACAACTCACGCAAGCCGGCCAGCCACAACTGTCCACTGAGCAGCGCCAGGACGATGATTCCGGCGACCAGCTCCGGCCGGCCACGAAACAAGAGTCGTGCCTCGCTCGGCACTGTGCTCGCAAGCACTTCCATTTGAGGTTTCAGTTTGAAATGCCCTTGCAGCCCCTCATTCCAATAGGACGGGTCGGCCCACGGCGGATAGGTGGCGGCGACTGGACCGTCGAACTCAAAGAGCGGAGGATGCCGCAGCAGTTGGCGCGTAGGATGAACCGCGGTTCCACTGCCCGGGACTTGTTCTTCTCCTTGCCAGTTTCTCCAAAACGTTCGCGGAGACACAAACCACGCATAGTTCAGCTTCCCCGAATCGCCAAACGTGAACCGGCCCTTCTGATGAGACAGCAAGAAGATCAATGGAGCGGAGGCGCACAGAAAGGCCAGAGCGGCTGCCGCCATTCCGCGTCCCCAGCCTGGTGTAGAGCGCTTCCATAAATAGCCTGCGGCGAGAGTCACAAAGCCCAGTGGGAACAATATTGCTTTTGTCCAATATCCAATGGCGAGGATTAGGCCAAACAACACGAACTTCCAAATTGTGCCGTCCTGCCGGAGGCGCAACAGCATCCCCGCCGTCAGGCAAACGCAAGCCAACACGGCTAGATCCGGCGTGACCTCAAACATCCTTTCCACTTCCAAAGCAGTCCAGAGAAATATTGAATATGCCAGGGTCACCAGCGCCCACGCCGGCAAGCCCTCGCTGTCATTTCGATTTGCGTCAGCAGGTCGTTCACTAGCGAACGCGAGCATTGGGTGCAACAGGAAGCGAAAAGCGAACAATGCGACGACAAAAAATCCAAAGTTGACCAGGTGAACCAGAGGAAATTCCCACCTCGGTGAAGGCTTCGCTGCTCCCAGTACGAGCCCGACTGTCCAGGGGTACAAAGGACTCCAATATGCGTTCACGGCGTTCGCCCAATCGTGACGAAAGAACGAGTCGCCCACATCCAGGTAAGACATGCCGTCCCGATTCATCGCGTAGCGGCCAAGCCACGCGTGCAAGAGCCCAAGAGCGAGGCTCGCAAACATGAGAATACGTTCCAGCGGAAACCGTGGGAAAAGACGATTTGGCATCGGGAAGGTCCAGCCCAATTATAGGAGAAGGGCGCAGGCGCAGGTTGTAGAGAGTGATCCGGCGCGCAGGTGTGGACCCAGCCTTCTCCCGATCGAATAAAAAGCCCGCTCCCACAGGGAACGGGCTCCTGAACAAGACAAATTTGCGGGAGTAGTTTGTCTAATCTTTCAGCGGGACCATGATCTGATCGCCACGGCAAAAAGTTGCAACCTTCAATAGGACGCCTTGCGCCTGCGGCATGGTCATCACCGGTCCGTAACAATACACGGCGTGCCCGGTTGCGGCGAAGTACCATTGCCCTCCCTTCCTCTTTGCCGGTTGCTGGCTGGGGGTCGGGGAGGGCTGGGCCGGTGGCGCCAACTTGGGGACGGGAAGAGACAGAACTAACGCTAGGGCCAGGGCTTTCATGATTGGGTCTCGCTTGCATCGCGGCCCCACAGAAGGCCGCGTTTCACAGAACCGTTTTTCTCTTTCTCTTTAAGACTCTCTTTAAAACCGGAATCGCTTTCGCTGATCCGTGCTACTCACACCAGTTCGACCGCTAGACCACTCCAGTGGAGCGTCGCACATCCTCTAAATCCACGGCCGGCTTTTCGGGAACTACCTTTATGGCGCTGCCCGGCTTACTGGGTCGTTTTGTTCCTTTGTCCGATCCCTTTGCCCCGAATGCAGGACTGCCGGGATCCGCGCCTTTCTGGCCCGCCTGTACCGACGCTTTGTCTTGGGGCCGCTTGCTGTCGTCTCGGGCCAGCTTGCCTTTCAGCGCGGCCAGTTGGGTGCTGTCCTTCAACATCTCGCGGATTAAATTACGCTGCGATTCGATGGTCTTGCCCTGCTCGAAAACCAGCACGGTCAGAATGGCGTAGGAGACGATGAACAAAATCACCAGCAGCGGCAGCATGGCCGTCCGCTCCGTTGCCTTTCGATGAGCGATGCACTCAGCGCTGTAAACGACGGTCAAGTCCGCCCCCAAGCTCGCCCCATACACTCGGGGCTTCATGAAGGAATAGTGCACCCGTGCAACCATATGAAAGCGTGAGTCTAAGTGTCTGTCGCAAATGGAGTTAGTTAGCGGAAACGGGATCGGGCTGAATCGGCGGGTGCAAGCGTCTGCACTTTATGAGTAACGGTCCCAGCATTACCAAGGTAAGCTCACCGATGTGCAATCGCCGCGAAAGGCGCGCCGGCGAAGGCTTTTGGACATGTGCGTGGCCGCAGAGCTGGTGGAGTGCCGGGCGTCTCCGCCCGGCTGGACCCTTCGACTTCGCTCAGGGCAAGCTCGTGGGACGCCCGTCTTGCCACTCTATGGCTCATCACGCGGTCACGGTGCTAATCCGCTTTCACGACCACATAGTTTCGCCCGGCGTACAACCGGTACCGAGCGCCGTCTTTTTCCAGCTCCAAGGGAACCGGATGTTTCAGCCGATCGTCGTTCTGACTGGCGATCGAGAACACGTCCGTTCCCGCCACGTTCATCACGATGAACTTGCCATCCTTGAAACCGAATCCATAGGCTCCCGGGTCGAGCGTAGCCCCGTCAAAGCTGAGCTTGGTTTCGGCAATGAGGAAGCCCTGGTATTTCTCCGCGATTGCGGTGGAATACCCCGAGGTATCCACCAGCCCCGCCAGCACCATCCTGCCAGCGGAGTTCTTCAAGCCGGCCGTATTCCGCAGTTGCACGGACGCGCTCTGGCCAGCGAAGAAAAACGAGTTTGGAGCGGCCTTCTTCACTTGATCGCCCGTGAGAATTTGCGCGCCCGCCTGCGCCAACGCGAGCGCCAACAGCACAACCAGCCACATCGGCTTGCAATTGCATTTCAGATTTCCGTTCATAGAGGATCCTCCTTCAGACTTTTGAATTCACTCCTGTCGTAGAGCGTGTTTCGTGAATCGCTTCTGGGTAGGGCACGGCTTCAGCCGTGCCGTTTAGGGCCGATAAAAATGCGGGCTTTAGCCCCCGAGGGACATGCCTTCCTAGCTGAAGGGCATTTATGAAACACTCCCCAGTGAGGCCGTCATCGTACATGATTCGCCATGTTCTGCGCCAACTGCGGGACTAAATTCGTTTGACCGCAACATTCGGATAGTCCGCGCGGCGCGACTTCCCTATGTTACCTGCATGGCCGCCAATGCGATACTTTCACAAGAAGAAGCGATGAAGCGAACCTCACAACGAGCGCTGGAGCAAATTGAAGGCCGCCGCTGGCAAGCCGTCGTCGATCGCGACGGTTCACTCGACGGCACGTTCGTCTTCGGCGTTTCGAGCACCGGCATCTTCTGCCGTCCCTCATGTCCCGCGAAGCGCCCGCGCCGCGAGAACGTCAGCTTTTTCGATCATCCGCTCCAAGCCGAGCAAGCCGGCTATCGCGCCTGCCTGCGCTGCCGTCCGAAGGCGGTGGACGGAAATCCGCAATCCGCGCTGGTCCGCGCGATTTGCCGTTACATTGAACAGCACATCGTCGACCAACATATAGAAGACCGCCTGACGCTCAGCCTCCTGGCCAAAGAATTCCGCCGCAGTCCCTTCCACTTGCAGCGGACTTTCAAGTCCGTGCTCGGCGTGTCGCCGAAGGCCTACATGGACGCATGCCGCCTCCGGCAAGTGAAACAAAATTTACAGGCTGGCCACTCCGTCACCGCCGCGCTCTATGCCGCCGGATACGGCTCCAGCAGCCGTCTCTACGAGCGCACGGCCGCGCAACTTGGCATGACTCCGGAGAAGTACCGCCGCGGCGCTGTGGCCGCCGTCGTTCGCTATACCATTGTTGGTTCTAAATTCGTCCACTACACCATCGCCGGCTCGCCCCTCGGACGCATGTTGATCGCCGCCACCGACAAAGGCATCTGCGCCATTCAGTTCGCCGACTCCGATCAGGAGCTTCAACAAGGCCTGATGCGCGAGTTCCCCTTCGCCACTCGCCGCCGCGACGACGAAGCCATGTCCGAGTGGCGAGAGAACCTAACCCGCCTAATCGAAGGACAAGAGCCCAATCCCTCGCTTCCGCTCGACATTCGTGCCACCGCATTTCAACGCCGAGTCTGGGAAGCTCTGCAAAAAATTCCCCGAGGAGAAACGCGCTCCTACGGCGCCGTAGCCAAGAAAATCGGCATGCCAAAAGCCACGCGAGCCATAGCCCGAGCCTGCGCCACCAACCCCGTAGCCGTAGCAATCCCCTGCCACCGCGTAGTCCGCCAGGATGGCGAACTAGGTGGCTATCGTTGGGGCGTAGAGCGCAAAGAGCAGTTGCTCGCGCTGGAGAAACAGGCCGGATCTTAGAGCGTTGCCGGCGAAATCGCGATGTTTCAACAGCTATCCTGGAGCAGCCTCTTTCAGGTCTAAGACAGAAACTGCAGCGACTTGGCGATCAGTTCCTCGGTTCCCTTGTAAGGGTCGCCGGAGTTGTCGTACTCCATCGAAAGGTAGCCGCGGAATCCGGTCCTCTTGAGGATTGCGAAAACATACGCCAGGTCCACCTGCACGTTGGCCCCTTCCTCGGTTGCCTCCGATTGTTTGACATGACAGATGCCGTAGGCGTGGTTGAACATGGCCTCGACCCCGGCATAGGCATCTTCGGGAGCCTTATGCATCAGTGAGTTTCCGAAATCAGGCAGGCCACGCAACCACGGACTGTTCACCTTTTCAATCAGCTTCACCAGAAAGACCGGGTCTTCGGTGACTCCGTCGTCGTTTTCCAGATGGACGACGACGTTGCGTGTGGCAGCGTGTTCCACGATCCGTAGGAGTGTGTCAGTAGACCGGTCGAGATTGGGTGGTTGGTTATCCGCCGAGGCGATGTGTGTGCGGATGCTGGGAGAGCCGAGGACGGCGGCGGCATCAATCCACTGCTTGTTGTCGGCCACGGCCCGCTCGCGCTCGGCACGGTCGGCGGCGTAGAAGCTGTACCGTCCATCGAACGCGATGTCGACGACCACAGATTTTGCCCTGTCGAGTGCCGTGCGGAAATCGTCCAGATACTTCGGTTCGAGCGACCGGAAATGACTGCTCCAGGGTTCGATCTTGTTGATGTTGAACCGGGACTTTACGTGCGCGGCGAATTCGGTGAGCTCCATTTTTGGCGCAGTAGGGTTGGCCGAAGCGCTCACATCCTCTGGTGGAAGAATAAAGTCGCGAAAGGGGTAAGAGGCCACGGCCAGGCGCTCGCGCGGGTTGGCGGGAAAGGCGATGTGCGGTTGAGTCGGATACGCTGTGGCGTCCAAAGAAGATAGCAACGCACCAGCGGTCAGCATTACGGATTGAGACAGGAATTGTCGCCGCGTTTTCATCATGTGCCTCACTCGCACTCGATGTTGTATCAGACTGGAATTTCCTCTGACGTCGGAAACGGAACCATTCTATAGCGCGGGTGCCCCACTCATCGCGTTCCTTGAGATGAGTAGGATGTCGTCTACTCCGCCTGCTTCGTGATATTCAACAGCACGCCAACGCACATCAGCGTCACGAATAGCGACGAGCCTCCATAGGAAACGAACGGCAGCGGAATCCCTTTCGTCGGCATCAGGCCCAGCACAACGCTGATGTTGATGAAAGCCTGCAGCACGATCATGCTGGTGATTCCGACGGCCAGAAAACGGCCGAAGTTATCCTGCGTGCGCAACGCCGCGCGTATTCCGCGCCATAGGAAGATCGCAAATAAAATGATGACGGCGAGCGCTCCGACTAGCCCCAGCTCTTCGGCGGTGACCGCAAAAATAAAATCCGTGTGCGGTTCGGGGAGATAAAACAATTTCTGCTTCCCTTCCATCAATCCAAGTCCGGTTACACCGCCAGTCGAGACTGCGATCAGCGACTGGATAATGTGAAAGCCAAACCCCTTCGGATCGGCGTAGGGATTGAGGAAGGCCAGGATGCGGTCCTTCCTGTACGCCACGTGAAAAATCAGGAAATAAAGCGGCACGAGCGCGGCCGCAAAAGCGTATCCGAAGTAGCGCAGGCGGACGCCAGCGATGAACAGCACGCAAGCGGCAATGCCCGCGCAGGCAATGGCGGTGCCGAGGTCGGGCTGAAAAACAATCAGTCCGATAAAAACCACGGTGGGCGCCACGGCGGGAATCAGCGTATTGCGCCAGTCGTCCATGGCGTTGGTTTTGTTTTCGAGAAACCATGCGAGAAACAGGATGAGCGCGGGCTTGGCCAGTTCCGAAGGCTGCAACGAAACCGGGCCCACGTGAAACCAGCGGTGCGTGCCGTGGGCGCGATCAAGAAAAAAAACGGAGATGAGCAGCAGCGTGGTAAGGCCGAGAAACGAGAAGACCAGCGCCGGATGTTGCAGGCGCTTGTAGTCCACCTTCATAGCGAGCATCATCACGGCGAGCCCCGCGACGGCCCATACCAGTTGCTTCAGCAGGAATTCGTAGGCCGAGCCGAACCGCTCCTTGGCCATCACAGCCGAGGCGCTGAAGATCATGACCAGTCCGACAAAAACCAGGATCATGGTCACGGTGAACATCCAGCGATCGACGCTGACCCGCTTAGCCATAGAAGATCATTTCACCACGGAGACGCGGCGACAGGGAGGAGTTTTGTCCGCGGATTTTGCGGACGGGGATAACTGAGTTGGTTCCAACGCACCAGCCTATGTGGGTCTCGACATCACCAGGGAATGCACGACTTCTTTGAATACTCTGCCGCGGTGTTCGTAGCTCTGAAACTGATCGAAGCTAGCGCAGGCCGGAGCAAGAAGGATAACGTCGCCCGGCACGGCGGATTCGCTGGCTCGTTGGACAGCGTTCTCCAAAGTTTCCGCATGTTCGATTTCGGCAGCACCCTGAATCTGCGATTCGATCTTGGCGGCCGCGGCCCCAATGGTGTACACGCGCTTCACTCGCTGCCGCAGCAACTCATGGAGCACGGTGTAGTCGCTGCCCTTATCCTTGCCGCCGAGAATCAGGTGCAGGTGAACGCTCGCCGGGAACGCTTCCAGCGCCTTGATGGTAGCGTCCACGTTCGTGGCTTTGGAGTCGTTGTAGTAATCCACGCCCGCGACCTTGGCCACGAACTCCAGCCGGTGCTCGACGGCTTTGAAATTCCGGACGGCCTGGCGGATCTGTTCAGGCTGGCAGCCGGCGAGGATGCCGATAGAAACTCCCGCGAGCACATTTTCCAGGTTGTGCGCGCCTTTCAGCGGCACTTCCGCCAGCGGCATGATCTCGCGTTCGCTATGGCCGTCCCGGAAATAGATATGCGCGCTGCGGACAAACGCTCCTTTTTCAATCTCCTTCTTACGGCTGAACCAGAACAACTGCGCGTGCGTACGGTCCGACAATCCGGCGGTAGTGGGGTCATCGGCGTTGAGGACGGTAAAGTCATCCGGGCGTTGGTTCTCAAAGACGCGCGCTTTGGCGTTGACATAATTGTCAAAGGTCTTGTGGCGATCGAGATGGTCGGGCGTGATGTTCAGAATCACCGCGATCCGCGGCCGAAATTCAACAATCGTCTCCAGTTGAAAGCTCGACACTTCAAGCACGGTCCAGGTCGCGGGCCCGGCTTGATCCACAAAGCCGATGGCCGGCGTGCCGATATTGCCGCCAACCAGTGTGGAGAACTTTCCGGCGGCAATAATTTCGCCGGCCAATGAGGTGGTTGTGGTCTTGCCGTTGGCTCCGGTAATGGCGACGATCGAACCGGCCAGGAATTGCGCGGCGAGTTCGACTTCGCCGATGACCGGCTCTCCCAGGTTGCGCGCCTGCACAAGTTGCGGCGCATCGGCCGGCACACCCGGGCTGACCACGATCAAGTCTTGTCCACGAAAGGTGCGGTCGCCGTGGCCACCGGTTTCGATCGTGATCCCATGCTCCAGCAGGAGCAGAATTTCGTTGCGAAGCTCGGTTTCGGGCTTGGAATCCGACACCGTGACGCGGGCGCCGCGCGACTTCAGAAAAAGAGCCGAGGCCACGCCGGATTTGCCGAGGCCGACGACCAGCACGTGTTTGTTGTTGAGATCCATTAAGTTCAATTGGTAATTGGGTAATCTTGTAATTTGGTAATTTGAAACCCCATGCCCAGTGATCTACTGGTTTTCAAATTACCGAATTACCCGATTACGAAATTACAAAATTCTCTCGGTTGTGGATTCTCTCATCGCAATTTCAATGTTGTCAGTGCAAACAGCGCGAACACCAGCGATGCGATCCAGAAACGCACAATCACCTTCGACTCCGACCAGCCTAGCAGTTCGAAGTGATGGTGGATCGGCGCCATCTTGAAAATGCGTTTCTTCCGCAGCTTGTAGGAACCAACCTGCAAGATCACCGAGAGCGCCTCGATGACAAAGATACCTCCGATGAACGGCAGCAACAGCTCCTGTTTGATCATGACCGCCACGGTGCCGATCGCGCCGCCCAGCGCCAGCGAGCCAACGTCGCCCATAAACACTTCCGCCGGATGCGCGTTGTACCAGAGAAATCCAATGGCGGAACCGACCATGGCTCCGCAAAAAATAGTGAGCTCGCCGATCTGCGGCATGCGCTGCAATTCGAGATAGGTGGCAAACGTGGCGTGGCCGCTGACGTAGGTGAGAACCGCTAGCGCTCCAGCCGCGATCACAGTACAGCCGATGGCGAGCCCGTCAAGGCCGTCGGTAAGATTCACGGCGTTGCTCGATCCGACGATCACAAGCACAACGAAGGCCACGAACGGCAGGAAAGCCAGCGGCCAGAGTTGGGAATGAACCGCCCATCTCTGGATCACCAGGTCCGGTTGGAACTGCTTGAAGAATGGAACCATCAGCCTGGTGGAATACTCTCCGCGGTACTGCAAAGCGATCAGTATGATCGCAATCACGACGCTGGCCGCGACCTGAAAGCCCAGCTTGGCGCGTACGGTCAAGCCGAGATTGCGGCGATGAACGACTTTAAGGTAGTCGTCGGCAAAACCGATCGCACCGAAGGCCAGCGTGGAAAACACGGCGATCCAGACGAACGGATTGCTCAGGTCGGCCCAGAGCAATGTAGGCACCAGGATGGCGATGGCAATCAGCAAACCACCCATGGTCGGCGTGCCCGCTTTTTTCTGATGCGCCTGCGGACCCTCTTCGCGGATGTACTGCCCGATCTGGAAATCGAGCAGGCGCCGAATCACGATGGGCCCAACGATCAGCCCGGTGAAAAGCGCGGTGAGGCTGGCGAAGGCGGTGCGGAAAGTCAGATAACGAAAAATACGGAACGGCGGAAAGTAATGGTAGAGCTTCAGGTAGAGCAGCCAGTAGAGCAATCCGCCTCCGAAAATCAGTTGCTAGTCGTTGGTCGCTGGTCGTTAGTCGTCGGGCCCTGATGCTTGCTAGTCTGGGCCCCGATCTTCTTTTGCCACGTCTCCAGCGCCTTTTCCAGTTTGACGCCGCGCGACGCTTTCAGCAATACGACATCGCCTTCGCGAGTCTCGCGCGCGAGCCACTCGCCGGCTTCTTCTGGCGTCGCGACGAATTCCGCATTCAAGCCCGCTTCGCGAGCCGCTTCCACCATCGGCTTCGCCAAACCCCGCGCGCCAAGCAGGAAGTCTAGTTTGCTTCCGGCCTGAATTCCTGCAATGTAACGCCCGCACTCGCGATGCAGTTGCTCGCCGGTGGCACCGAGTTCCAGCATTTCACCGGCGACAACAATCCGGCGCCGGGCGGGCATGGCAGCCAGAGTATCGACGGCAGCCATAAGCGCCTTCGGACTTGAATTGTAGCAATCGTAGAGCACGGTGATGTTACCCACTTGGACGACCTGTCCGCGCTTGTCGGCGGGCTGGAGGGACGGCAGAGCTTCGGCGATCTCCGACGGAGTGATGCCGTGCTCAAGCGCAACCGCAGCCGCGGCGAGCACGTTGTACACGTTGTGCTTGCCCAGCAACGGACTCCGCACCGGCTGCCGCATTTCGCGGCTGACGAGATCGAAGCGCGTGCCTTCGGATCCAAGGACTTCGATGTTTTCCGCCCGCACATCCGCCGGAACACCTGCCGTCGGCTTCACGCCGAACAGAATGACCTTGCCCTTGAAGTCGCGGCCGAACTGGCAGACATATTCATCATCGGCATTTAAGACTGCCGTGCCGCCGTGCGGAAGAGCTTCGATCAGTTCATATTTCGCGCGCGCGATTCCGGCAATGGAGTCGAAGCTCTCCAGATGCACGGGGGCAATGTTGGTGACCACGGCCTGGTTCGGCAGCGCGATGCGCGCCAGGGCCGAGATTTCGCCGGGGTGGGACATCCCCATCTCAACCACGGCGAGATCGTATTCCGGCTCGAGAGTCAGCAGCCCGAGTGGCAGACCAAAATGATTATTGAAATTCCCCTTGGTGCGATGCACGCGGTACTTGACAGCGAGCAAATAGGCCATCGCTTCTTTGGTGGTGGTCTTGCCCATCGAACCGGTAATGCCGATGGCGGTCTTGCCCCAAATTTTTCGGACCGCCGTCGCCAGCGTCTGCAACGCGACGAGAGTGTCATCGACGGCGAGCAGGCTGGCGGGGTTGGAATACCGCGCCAGTTGCCGTTTCTCGACCACCGCGGCAGTCGCGCCTCGGCTCAGCGCCTGCTCGACGAAGTCGTGGCCGTCGAGGCGTTCGCCCTTGACCGCAAAGAAGAGTTCGCCGGGTTGCACGGTGCGGGAGTCGATGGAATATCCCTGGGCCGTTGCGCGACCTTCGTATTGGCCGGCCGCGGCTTGGCCGGTCGGGGCTTGACTGGTCGGAGCAATGAATTCGGCGATGCGGGAGAGAAGAAGTTTCATACGATCTTCCCCGTAGTACCCGCTTTCGCGGCACTCTTGCAGTCGTAGCCCAAGGCCGTCAGGTTCTCGCGCGCGACGTCCACATCGTCGAACGGAATCGCTCCTTCTTTTGTGGTCTGCACTTTTTCGTGCCCCTTGCCCGCGAGCAGCACAATGTCGCCGGGGGTTGCCTGTTGCAGAGCGAGAGCGATGGCCTTGCGGCGGTCAGGCTCCATGCAATATTTTGCGCCTGACTTCTGCAATCCGGATTTTTGCAAACCAACCACCGCATCGTTCATGATGGCCAGCGGATCTTCCGAGCGCGGGTTGTCGGAAGTAAGCACGACGAAGTCGCTGCCCTTGCCCGCGGCCTCGCCCATCAGCGGACGCTTGGCGCGGTCGCGATCGCCGCCACATCCGAACAGCGTGATGACCTTGCCTTTGAGGCCGGCACGGGCGACAAAGTCGCGAGCCAGCGCCATGAGGTTGCGGAGCGCGTCGTCAGTGTGCGCGTAATCGACGACCACGGTGAAAGGCTGGCCGCAATCCACACGCTCGAAACGACCGGGAACGCTGGCGAGATCGAAGATTCCTTTTGCGATCTCTTCGGCGGAACAACCGCGGGCATATCCGGCGGCGGAGGCTGCGAGCACGTTGTACACATTCACATTGCCGATCAGCGGAGACCACATGGCGATCTTTCCCGAGGGCGTCACCATTTGAAAACGGGTTCCGCGCGGCGCGATTTCGACGGACTCGGCATGAAAGTCGCCAGATGTCAGACCGTAGGAGAACACCAGGGCGCTCTTCTTTTTGCAAAGCTTCCAGAGCTGGCGGCCGTATTCATCGTCAAGGTTAAGAACGGCGGCGCGCGGCGGTTCCGTTCCGCAGCCTTCGAAAAGCACCTGTTTGGCGCGGAAGTACTTTTCCATCGTGCCGTGGTAATCGAGATGGTCGCGAGTGAGATTCGTGAATACGGCCACATCAAAAGGAATTCCAAAAACGCGCTGCTGCTCCAGCGCGTGCGATGACACTTCCATCACCGCTTCGGTGACTCCCTGGCCCAGGCCCTCCGACAAAAGCCGGTTCAACTCCAGCGATTCCGGCGTGGTGTGCGGAGCTGGAAGAATCTTCCCGGCAACGTGATATTCGATGGTTCCAACCAGCGCGGTCTTGCGTCCGGCCGCTTGCAATACGGATTCGATCAGGAAGGCGGTCGTGCTTTTTCCATTCGTGCCGGTGATTCCAGTATTCGCAATTCGCTCGGCGGGACGTTTGTAGAAATTCGCGCTCAGGCGGGCGAGCGCGCGGCGTCCGTGCACGACTTGCGCCCAGGCAACCGCGGGGCGCGGCGCTTCGGCCGGCGAATCGGTGACGATGGCAACCGCTCCGGCAGCGATGGCTTGGTTAATGAACCGATTGCCGTCGCTGGTCTCACCTTTCATAGCGACAAAAACAGTCCCAGGGCGCACCCGTCGGGAATCGTATTCCACGCCGGCGACGGCCGGGTTTCCGCTTTGGGAGAGGACCTCGGCGCCCTGCAGAAGTTGTTGAAAAGTCATTGGAGTGATTATAAATAGCCGGATTTCAGCCGGTCGATGTGCCTTAGGCGTAGAGACATTTTATCTACCGAAACGGACGGTAATGTGTGATCCCGCCGCGACGTGCGCACCGGGCAGGGGCGTTTGTTCGCGGGCGACGCCGCTGCCGACGGCGTCGAGGTCGAGCCCGGCATTCTGCGCGGCTTCAATCGCAACGCGCAGGTTTTTGCCGAGGAAGGACGGAACTTCGATTCCTCCCTCTTCCACATCGAGAACCACCGTGCCACTGGCCGGCAATTTCTGTGTGGGTGAATTCTCGGATTGCGTAGCAGGTGAACTCGCAGCCGCTGTCTCCGGGGCGGCCGACGCCGGTTGATCCGCTTCACTTCCGGTCATCGCCGCGGCAACGACCTGAGCGGCAATTGGGCCGGGCTTGACCGCTGCTGGAATGGCGGGTGTTTCACCGGCTTCGGCTATATCCAGGCTGGCGCCCAAGCGATCGGGCGAGCTTTCTTCCAGGCTTGCGTCAGGGACATCGCGGCGAGCCAGCAAAACCTGACGGCTCGGCGGAAGCTGCACGTCATGCGGAACGTGCAAATACTCGAGCGCTTGCTGCGTGATCCGTTGAAACACCGGCGCTGAAACCTGACCTCCCTGGTGCAAGCCGACCGGTGAGTCGAGGATCACGACTACTGCAATTTGCGGATCGTTGATGGGCGCGAAGCCGGCAAAAGACGCGACATATTTCGTCTTCGAATATGCGCCGGTGGCCGGATCTACTTTCTGCCCCGTCCCCGTCTTGCCCGCCGAACTGTAGCCTTCGAGAATCGCTTTGCGTCCGGTGCCGTGGAGCACCACTCCCTGCAGCATCTGCCGCATCTCGGCTGCAGTTAGAGATGAAATCACCCGCGTCCCCTCGGCAAGCTGGAAGGCGGCGGTTTGCGGGGCATTCTGCGGCTCAATGGTGCCGGCCACGATGCGCGGCGGGACGCGCATGCCGTCGTTGGCAATCGTCGAGATTAAGGAAACGAGCTGCAGCGGCGAAATGCCAATCTCCTGGCCCATGGAGATCGCGCCAATGGAAACTTTCGACCAGCGTTCCACCGGTTTCGTCAAGCCACGCGTTTCGCCGGGGAGTTCGATCCCGGTTTGCTGGCCGAATCCGAAAGCGCGGATGTATTTGTAGAAGCGCTCGTCGCCGAGTCTCAGCGCGACCTTGATGGCGCCGACGTCGCTCGACTCCGCAATAATGTCGGCCACCGAGAGCATGCCGTGCGGTCTGCTGTCGCGGATGCGCATACCGTTGATGACAATCGATCCCATCTGGCAGTCAAACATTTCGTCGGGGCGCGTGATTTTCTCTTCCAGGCCGGCGGAAATAGTCACCATCTTGAAAGTCGAGCCGGGCTCGTAAACGTCGCTCACGGCGCGGTTTTTCAATGCCTCGTTCTTTATTTCTTTCCGAATATTCGGATTGAACGTGGGCCGGTTGGTGAGCGCAAGGATCTCGCCGGTGTGAGGATTTTCCACGATCACCGTGCCGGCGATGGCGTGTGTCTCTTCCATCCCGCGATCGAGTTCCCGTTCGGCGATGTACTGGATGTTCTGATCGATGGTGAGGACGACGTTGTTTCCAGCTTCGGGTTCCTTTTCAACACTGGCAAACCAGCGTTTACGCGCGTCGACGGAAATCATCAGCTTGCCGGGCTTACCCTGCAGTTGCTGATTGAATTGCCACTCCAGGCCGCTCAGACCCTGATCGTCGGTGCCAACGTACCCCAGAACTTGCGCCGCCAGCTCCCGCTTTGGATAAAACCGCTTCGGCTCTTTCTGGAAGTGGATGCCTTGCAGATTCAGGGCGCGGATACGCTCAATCACTTCGGCATCGGCTTTCCGCGCCACCCAGCAAAAGGTCCTGTGGGCGCGGCAGTCGGCGAGCACAACGCGAGGATTGTCTTTCGTGATGCGCGCAATCAGACTGATGGTATTGGCGAGATCGGGAGCTTCCGAGGGCACCACGAAGGCCGAGTCCACCTGGATGGACATCGCCAGCTCACGCCCCGCGTGATCGTAAATGACGCCGCGTTTCGGAGAGAGATCGAAGCTGCGCTGCTGCTGGTGCTGGGCGCGGCGCTCGAAATCGCCATAGCAGAAAATTTGGAGATAGACCAGCCGCACGCAGATTGCGAGCAGCCAGAAGCAAAGGAATCCAGACAAGGCATAGAGCCTGAATCTTGCGCCGTTCGAAGAGGTACTTGCCGCCACGGATTGGGTCTCAGGTTTCAGGTCTTAGGTTTCAGGTCTCAGGTTGGACTCGTGAGCTTTCCACTGAGACCTGGGAACTGAGGCCTGAGGCCTGATTTACTGCGTCGCCACCACCGCGACCGGAGTCACGCTGGCCATTACTGGCGTGGAGGCATCGCTGACGGCGTCCATGCGAAGCACCTGCCCAGGCTGCGGCGATTGCATGCCGAGCTTGCGCGCCATTACATCAATTCGCTCCGGATCGCGCAGCGACGCCTCTTCCAGGCGCAAGGCCCGGTTCATTTCCGTAAGACCATCACGCTCGGTCCGCAGCGTCTCGATCTTGTAGCCGTATTCGATCGCGCGAAAGTGCTGCAGCGCGTATCCCATGACCAGCAGAAACAAGCAACACAGCGCAAGCCCGAAGTATTTCATCTCGCGCGCGCGGCGCGGGTCTTCGACCTTCACCAGACGCGAGTTGTCGATGGTCTTGCGGAAATAGATTTCCGGGGTCCCCAGCCAGCAGGACTTGTGCCGGATGGAAAAAGCTGCGCTTTGCATGGCCACGGCGCTCATGATTTATGCCACTCCAAGAAATTTGGAATCGTATTCTGCGTTTTTCTGAACGGAAGCGAACCATGTTTCGACGAGCAATGGTTCGACGGCCGTTTCTCCGACGATCAAGGCCCCGTCCGACTGCGCTCTCTGTTCCGCGCGCTCGACCGTTGCCATCAGATCTTCAATAAGGGTGCCGGTGAATGTCATTTCGAATGTTCCAGTTTTTTCTTCTCTGGACGCGGCCTTGTTCTGTTTTTTCTTGGCCGCTCCGGGAAAACTCCACCACAGAGTTGCGGCCTGCTCGTACAGGATGCCGGCCGCGATTTCCCATATCTTTACCCGGCGCGCCTTACCATCACCGCACCGGGAGCCCGGCAGTTTCTCCGGACAAACTCAAACTTGGGTCAACCAAACTTCGTCTCGCTCAAATTTTTTCGGCGGCGCGCATCTTGGCACTGCGCGACCGCGGGTTGCGATCGATCTCTTCTTCGCTGGCCGTCACCGGCTTCTTGGTCAGCAGCCGGTACCAGCCCTGCTTCGCGCCGTCGTGAAGCGCATCCTTGACGATCCTGTCTTCGAGCGAGTGAAAACTGATCGTCACCAGCCTTCCGCCCGGCTTCAGCACGCGAGGCGCCGCCTCCAGCAGTGCTTTCAGATCGTCCAGCTCACGATTTACGAAGATTCGGAGAGCTTGAAAGGTTCTTGTCGCCGGATGAATCCGCTCATGTTTCATTGACCGGGCCGCGGCTGATACTACTTCGACAAGTTGCTTTGTCGTGCGTATCGGCCGCGACCGGACAATGGCTCTGGCGATTCTCCGCGACCTCCTTTCCTCACCGAATTCGTAAATCACATCGGCCAGCTCGCGCTCGTCGATGTGGTTTACCACTTGTTCGGCGGTCTCGCCGGACACCGGGTTCATCCGCATGTCCAGCGGTCCTTCCGCCTGAAAACTGAATCCCCGCGCCGAGTCGTTGAGTTGCAGACTGCTCACGCCCAAGTCCGCCATCATGCCGTCGAGGGATGCGGGAGCGACTCGCTCACCGGCTTCCGCAAACGATCCATGAATCAGCGTGATCTGCGGCCAATCCAACTCCGGTCGTTGGTCGCTGGTCGTTGGTCGTTCGGCAGCAGCTTCGCTGACGACTAACGACGAACGGCTATTGATTGGCTTTAGCCTTTCGCGGGCCTGTTCCAGCGCCGCAGGATCCTTATCGAAGCCAATCAAATGTCCCGGTGCGCCGAGGCGTCTTGCGATTTCGTAACTGTGCCCGCCCAAGCCCACTGTGGCATCCAGATAAGTTCCGCCNNAAAAGAACCGGGACATGGCCAACTTCCGGGGCCCCCAACGAACCATGTTTTTCGGTTCGTTGGGGTGGCAATCCATGCCCACCCCGCTCGGGGGTGTTTATTGAATCCGAATCCGTTTCCACTAGATGCCCAATTCGTCGAGCGTCTTTGTGTCTTCATCCGTGAAGGCGTGCTCGTCGATCTCCTTGCGGAACGCTTCCAGGTTCCTCACTTCCAGGTAGGTCAGATTGCCGAGCACTGCTACTTCACCGCGAATCTGCGCCGACTCACGCAGGATCTGCGGAACCAGCAGGCGCCCNNTTCTGCTCGATCCGCTCCCATTCCTCGAAGGGATACACTTGAGCAATGTTTCCATCCAGACTCGTGATGTAGAATTTCTGCGCATATTTCTCGTCGATCACGCGCTTGAATTCCGCGGGGACTTTTAATCGTCCCTTTTCGTCGACGCGCGTTGGATGATTGCCGCGAAACATGTGCCCTGCTCGTTATTGGGCTCCGTTTATCTATGGCTGCTACCACAGCCGCTAGTACGAGGGAGGTAGAAGCAGTCAAAAAAAGTGGATTCGGGTTCGTTGGGCCTGTCTTTTTCGGTGTCAGTCTCAGAAACCACTGGCGCCTCGAAACTTATGGATTATGCCCATAACCTCTAATAGTTACTCCACTTTCAACCACTTTTGTCCACATCCTACGCCTAAATCGTTTGTTGTCAATAAGAAAGTTTCAGGTTGAGACTTTGGTAAGGGACTCAAGTTGCAAAACGCGAAATGTTGCGGTTAACCATAAAGATGACCACAAGGGATTGTGTTTAGAGAAGTGGTTCGCTGACGATGGAATTGTGAATTTTCCGCTTGCAGTCGTTCAGGCTGGTGAGAAACTCCTGCAGAAGTTGGCGCCGAAGCAAATTTACGAGGTCCGGCGAGAAAGTACTCGCGCTTGCTTGCAGCAAGCAATTCCACCCGATTGACCTGCTGGAGTACACTGGTGCCGAATTTTAAGTCAACCGCAAACATGGAGGCACGATGAAGCTGAATACGACTCGGGTGTGGCTAGGGGGCATTGCCGGTGGAGTGGTGTGGAATGCATGGGGCTTCTTTATTCAGATGCGACAGAGACCGTTCTACGAGGCCGCGCAGAAGCAAGGGTTGTTCCTGAAGGAACCGCGCTATCCGTTTTTCGTCGGGGAGTGGATTTTGCTGGTGTTCGTGTTGTCGATTCTTCTGGCGTACCTCTACGCGTGGAGTCGCGCAACTGCCGGCGCCGGGCTGAAGACGGCTCTCAAGATTGGGATGATCGTTGGATTCTGCGCGGGCGTGCCGGGCAACTTTGCGCAAGCAGTCTGGTCGCCGGTTTCTCGCATGTTGCCGCTCGGATGGATGCTCGAAATGTGGGCAGGCGCGATCCTGGCTGCGGTGGTCGCGGGTTTCTTGTACAAAGACAAAGCGTAGTCTTACCGGACCGGAGTAAGCCGCGCGGCAACGCCCGGCGCTCCACCCGAATCTATTTTGCAGGTTCAACAAACGCGGCGGTGCCATAGGCAAGAACCTCCGTGACGCCCTGCATCACTTCCGTTGCGTCGTAGCGTGCGCCGACGACGGCGTTGCCTCCGAGTTCCGCTGCGTGTTGCAACATCAGGTCGAACGCTTCGACCCGCGTCTTCTCGCATAGATTAGTCAGCAGGGTGATGTTGCCGCCGACCAGCGTCTGCAGCCCGGCTCCAATGGTTCCGAAGATCGACCGGGAACGCACTGTGATTCCGCGCACCACACCCAGCGTGCGCACAACGCGAAAGCCATCGAGTTCGAATTGCGTGGTCACCATGTTATGAGGGACCATCCGTCCTGCGGTTACGGCATAATTGCCCATCGCTCCTCCAGAAAAGACTCGTCGCTATAACAGCCTTCATTCTAATTCACCCCGCAAAGCCCATCGCTGGAGAACCCGTTCGGGAAGGCGTAGGTCTCAGCCGGAAGCAGGGCTCACTCCACCACCCACTCCCGCATGCGGCGCAGCAGCGAGGCGGGCGCTTCCGCTTCCAGCACCACCAGCCCGTCCTGATACTGGCGGGAATAGATACGGGCGCGGGCCTCCAACTGGGCGAGCATCTTGCCCTCTTTTTGCGGGATGCGCAGGCGAACGCGGCTGGGACGGTCTTCTTCGAGCAGGGCATCGACGCGATCGAGCAAAGTGCTTAATCCGATGCCTTTCGCGGCCGAGACGTGGATGGTCTGCCTGTCGTCACGCAGCGATTCGCGCTGCTTTGGAAGCAGCAGATCGATCTTATTCATCACCCGCAGACGGGGCTTCTTGTCGGCTTCGAGTTCCTTGAGGACGCTTTCGACTTGCGCGTCCTGCTCGGCAGAGACGGCGCTGCTGGCGTCTGAGACCTGCATGATGAGCGTCGCGCGCTGTACTTCTTCGAGCGTGGCGCGGAACGCCGACACCAGCGTGTGCGGGAGATGCCGGATGAAACCCACCGTATCGGAGAATAGAACTTTGCGTTTCGACGGCAGATCGGCGCCTCGTATGGTCGGATCGAGCGTGGCAAACATGCGCGGCGACGCCACCACGTTGGCATTAGTGAGGGCATTGAAAAGCGTGGACTTTCCCGCGTTCGTATATCCCACCAGCGCCACCGTAGCCACCGGAACCGATTCGCGCCGTTGCCTCTGCTGCGCCCGGATACGGCGCACACTTTCGATTTGCTGTTTGACGTGCCGGACGCGGCGGAAAATTTTCCGCCGGTCGGTCTCCAACTGAGTTTCGCCCGGTCCGCGAGTGCCGATGCCACCGCCGAGCTGCGACATTTCCACGCCGCGCCCCGCCAGCCGCGGCAGCAAATACACGAGCTGCGCCAGTTCCACCTGCAACTGACCTTCACGAGTGCGGGCATGCCGCGCGAAAATATCGAGAATAAGCTGCGTGCGATCGATGACGCGCGTGTTGACGACGCGCTCAATATTGCGCTGTTGCGAAGGCGAGAGGTCGTGATCGAACAGAATCACGTCCGCGGAGACCGAGGCCGCCGCGCCCGCAATTTCCTCCAGCTTGCCTTTGCCGATCAGCGTGGCTGGATCGGGCCGGTCCTTGCGCTGTCTGAATTCGCCGGCGATCTCGGCGCCCGCGCTCGTCGCCAGCGACCGCAGTTCGTCGAGTGATTCTTCGGAGCTGAAATCCGGGGAATTCGCTGGCAAGGACGGCGGCAACGCGACCGCGCTAGTGGCCTGATCTCGGGCCGCCCGGGCGCTAGGAGTGATGGCTGCGGAACTTGTCTTCCCTGAATGGCCCGCGTGGCCCTTGCTGCGAAACTCCACCCCCACCAGGAACGCCCGTTCCTGCCGCTCCGATGGATTCAGCACCGCCTTGGTTTCATTCCGCGAACTGCCGCGGCTGCTCAGTCTGGAGTCATCTCGGCGCAAGCAAACTCACTTCATCCTTCCGTGCCAGACGCGGAACTCGGGATCGCCGCCTCCTCAGGGGGCGCCGCCGCCGCCGGCTTCGGATCTGCGTAGCTGTGCGCACCGCGCGCGATGACAACAGTCGAAATCGCGTGCTTGAAGATGAGCTGCTCCTGATTGCTGGTCTCGAGTACCACCGAGTATTTGTCGAACGATCGGATGCGACCCGTCAGCTTCACGCCGCTGACCAGATAGATCGTGATATTGTGCCGTTCCTTTCGTGCTGTGTTGAGGAAGGAATCCTGAATGTTCTGTTGTGCCGGCTTGGCTTCCATTTGCCGATCTCCTTCTTGCGGGTTCGAGGCTGCGCCGCCACGAGCTTAGGGAAGGGCAATTGGCAGCAGCTCTCTTCCTATCGGCTCCTACAATACGGCCTTGTCTCGCGCTTTTCAACTTCCCCCTCAATAAATTTCTTCGGAGCCGTTCTTGCCCCTGGCGCGCCCTACGGCTCATTTCTGGCCCACGCCAAAATCGGTAACCACGGCGGACACAAGGGATCACGAAGCAACCGGTTTGGGAGGTAGCCACTACGAAGCAAGAGCCAATGAACGGGCGCATCAGAAGAATGAAAGCGGGCCTCCGACTGCAAGGCCCGCTTGTTGAATCCCGATCGATGCGGGATCTAGAAAATGTAACGCAGGCCCAACTGCAATATGCGGGGCCCATTCACGTCTGAAGTGATGTTACCGAAAGTGTACGGGACGAGGAGCGATGCTCCCGGATTGCTGAAGTTGACGTGATTGAACACGTTGATAGCGTCCGTTTGGAACACTAGTTTGTGGCCCTCCCAGGGCATCTTAAAGTCCTTGAGCAGAGCCAGATCCAAGTCCCAGTACCCCGGGCCAGTGACTATGTTGCGGTTGCCCGGACCACCCGCAATCGGGGCCGTGAATGCTCCCTGAGCGTTTGTGACGTTCGAGAAATACTGGACCGTAGGCGGCAAGCCTGAACCCTGAGAGACCGTATGGATTCCCGCTTTAATATCTGACTTTGTGCCGATGAATACCGCCGGCTGAGTCTGCGTAAAGTCGATCGTATACGCGCCGGAGTCAATCTTGAAAGGGGACCCGGTAAATGCCGAAAAGATGCCCGAGACGCGCCAGCCTCCAATCAGTTCGTCCAAGAGTTTTGATGAACCGTTAGCGATCCACTTGCCCTGACCGAATGGCAGGCCATATTCGAAGCTCGAAGACAGAAGGTGCCGGTGATCGAAGTCGGAGCTGCTCCGGCAAACGCGAAGGTTGCGGAGGTCGCAGATTTCCGACGTACTAAAAGTAATCAAGTTGTTTTGGACGCCCGAATCATTGTCAATGGAGTGAGAGTAGGTGTAGTTCAATTCCATCGTCAGATTGTGCGACAGCCTGTGATTCACCCGGACGAGCAGAGCGTTATAGCTGGAGGAACTGTAGTTGCCAATGAAGCCGGCAGCTCCGTCCTGAGCGAGGAGTGCAACGTTAGGCAGCAAAAGCCCCTGCTCCACGTTGCCGGTCAGGTGAGTATCCGCCAGACTCAGAATGAGTGACGACGTGTCGCCATCGCCGAAGTAATAACCGGCCAAAGCGTCCGCCAGTTGGGTGCAATTATTGGTCGGACCTACATAAGGGGCAAGAACGGGGCCGATCGTAGCGCAGTTCAAGCCAATCGGGGCGAGCGCCGCTCCCATTTGATTTTCGAACCACGGCTGGGCAGTGATACTTGTAACGGGCGTGTTCGCCTGAACCTGCTTCTCAACTGCTCCAAACGCGCTATACAGTGTTTGGCCGGAAGTCGCGTCCTTGAAATTCAAGGTCTGGGCGGGATCTCCCAGCGCGGGCAACCTGCGGCCGAGCTTGCCGACGTAATCCGCTTCCACCAGCCAACCTCCCGGCAACTCGCGTTGAACACCCAGCGAGAAATGCATCTCGTAGGGTGTTTTGTAGTTGGGATCGAAGTTAAAGAACGCTCCCTGTCCGAAGCCTCCGTTAAAGAATCCGATCGGGAAGCCGTTCGCATCCAGGTTTGGCGTAAGCGTGGGGCGTGGAGCGGCGGGGGCCGCAGCTGGCGCGGGCAAACTCGCAGACAAGCTCGTGCCGGTGCAAGGCGACGGGCATGAGAATCGAGGGTCGGTCGCGAGGTCCCCGTAGTTTGTAACGCCGGAGTTACTAAAAAGGAAGCTGCTTTCATCCAGTTCGAATCCCTGCCCGATAAGGTTATTGTCAAAGTCGAGCCCGAATCCTGCGCGGATGCTCGTCTTGCGGTTGCCGAAAAGACGGCCGAGCCACCCCTCGCTGGCCCCCGGCGAGTACGCAAGCCCAAGCCGGGGCCCAAAATTGTCGTACGAGGGCTTGTAATACCCTGGCGCGTGATTGGCGCTGCCACCGAGACTGTAGGTGATGAATGGAACCGCATCTGGACCGGAGATCCCCTGAGCCGCATCCTGCAGGCGCACACTGAAGATGCTTTGCGGGGTTTGGTTCTGGATGGCTTCGAAGCCGTTCACTTCGGTGAGGGGTTTATGGAACTGCCAGCGGACGCCGTAGGTAACGGTAAAATCGGAGCGTACCTTCCAGCTATCCTGCGCGAACGCCTCATACTGCGTGGAATGGTAGTCCCGGATGGGAACGCCGCCCTGAGGCAACGGGTTCCCAGCCAGATCGTAATTGTAGCCCGACGAGATGTTTGAGTACCGCCCCAGGGCTAGAGCGAAGACGCGGTCCCATTCTGAGGAGTCTCCATTGAAATCGGACGGACGGTCGGTTGACGTAAGGCCAGAGATGAATCCTCCGATACCAAGGGCATAGGAGCTCGTATCGGTCAAATTCCCGGACTTGAAGATCACCGGCGAGATCACGCCTCCGAATTGAAGAGTGTGCTTCCCGCGCAGCCAGGTGAACGTATCGCGGCCCTGGTAAACCGGGACCACGGGAAACTGTTCGTTTAGTCCAATATACGGATTGCCAATAACGTAACCGTAGTAACTGTCGAAGAAGCTCAAGCTGTTGGGAAAAGTCGGCTTATTGGTGACCACGAAAGCGTTGACCTGATTGGTTTCACCAAAGGAAGCCTGGTTGGTCATGGTTGGCGAAATCGTCCAGGTCTCGCCGACGACCCATGCTCGCGAGTGGTCCACAAAGACTGCGCTGGGGTTCGGATCGGTCGGAAAAACCTGAACGTTCTGGCCGCCCCAGCCACCGTCCAGGGTTTTATCCCACGTGCCCCGGACGAACAACCGGTGATTCGTGGTGGCCTGATAGTCAAGCCTGCCAACGAATGTATTTTCGGCATTGCGTGCAGGAGAAACAAAGTAATAACCGGAGGTGTTGAGACCATCCCCGACCGAGTTGTTGTTTGGCGCCGGGAGGGCCGCCGTGCCAGCATAGCCGCGACCCTGAAGGAAACTCATCAAAGACTGGTCCGCGCCGGGTCCCTGCGGCGGACATGTCCCGGAAGACACGCATGGATCTAAGCCAGCCAGAGAGTTCGGGCCAGTCAGTGGACTAAGAACCGGTAGGGTGGTGGGGGTGGGGTTCGGAACATTGTAATAAGCCAATTGTCCATTGTAGAAAGACGGCATCGGGACCGTGAGTAAGTTCTGCTCCGGTGCCACCTGACGCAGACCGTTGTAGGAAAAGAAAAAGAACAGCTTCTTCTTGAGGATTGGACCGCCCAAGTCGCCGCCGAATTGATTCCGGATCAACTGTGGATTCGGGATTCCCTGGAGATTGTTGAAATAGTCGTTGGCAGTGTAGTCGGTGGTACGGTTGTACTCAAACAATTGGCCATGGAAGGCATTTGTGCCGCCCTTGGTGACGAGTTCCATTTGTCCGCCGGCGCTATGGCCGTAGGTAGCATCATCGCCGGTGGAGGTGACTTTCATCTCCTGAATGGAATCGAGCGGAGTATTGACGGTGGTGTAAAAGGAAAAACCGCCTCGCTGGTCGTTCACATCCAGACCATCCAGAGTAATATTGGTCTGGTCGGAGCGGGTCCCAGTCACTGCACCGTCGTACGGGACTACGCCTGGTGCCAGAACCAGGTAGTTCGCCGCGTTGTTGTATAAGACATTCGGCAGCTCCTGAATGCGGTCCCCGTCGATATTCGATCCGATTGTGGCGTCGGTCGTGTTCAGCGTTTCGGACGCGCTGGCAGTGACTTCGATACTTACCCTGGCATCGCCGATATGGAGCTGGACATCTCGGGTTTCCTTGGTGCCGACGTTCAGAGTGAACTTGCCGAGAGTTAGACTGGAGAAACCACTCATTGAGAACACAAGCGAATAGTTGCTGGCGGGCGGAACGTTCGAGAATTCGTACACGCCGCTTGTGTTTGTTGTCTTCGTCATCGAAAAACCGATCGACGGATTTACAAGAGTCACGCTGGCGTGTGGCACGACGGCCCCAGACGGATCAGTAACCACGCCCGTTACGCTGGCGTTGTCCTGCGCATTCGCGGGCAGTGCCGCGAACCCGAGCACTAGAGCTGCGAACAAATACATTACAAAAGAAGTAAAGGGAATCCGCCTCATATGTAACACCCCCGGTTTTGTGGCCTCAGCCAAGAGTCAATCTAACTAGAATTCCTTTCTTACTTCGAAAACAGCGCCATAGTACACCGGTCCCGCTTGTTCGCGATACTGTAAAGCGATTTTCGTCGGGAGCACTCCCAACCGTCTGCCATCCACGCCAGCACGGCCCGAAATTGCCCCACTTGCGGCCCACTCTTGCAACACAGCTCCTCACCCCAATCCGCTGAAGATGGCAACGGCAATGGGCCCTCGCATGGGAACTTACCTAGGTTGTCCGGGCGGTTGCTGCCGCGAAGCGACCTACCGGTACAGCCCACGTTAGCAAGTGTCCATCCATCGCACGCGACTAATACAATTGCAATGTTTTCATAGACATAAACGATGCCTGCTACGGTCGTCATTCCGCGCACACAGTTTTCCGTAGAATTACCTATGAAAAATGGTATGAACTCGCGCCAAGTGACCGTGCTTGCCTCAGAACTTAGTCGTCACGGAAACAACCTCCGGGCCGCGGAAGCCTAAATGAGAATGGCCTGCTAGAATCTCGTTCTAGTGAAATCCACTTCAGCGCCACCACAAACAGTAACCCGGGATTCTGTTCCGCTGCTCGATCTGCGGCGGCAGTATCACTCCATCCGCGAAGAAGTGCTGGCCGCCATCGCGCGCGTGTGCGATTCGCAAAGCTTTATTCTCGGCCCGGAGGTCGAGGCGCTCGAGCGTGAGATCGCCGCGCTGACGGGAGCCGCCTCGGCCGTCGGTTGCGCGTCCGGAACGGAGGCCCTCTGGCTGGCGCTCGTCGCCGCAGGCGTAAAGCCCGGAGACTCGGTCATTACCACCGCCTTCAGCTTCTTTGCCTCGGCCAGCGCAATTGTGCGGGCGGGCGCAACGCCGGTTTTCATCGACGTCGATCCCGGAACGCTGAATCTCGATGCAGCGCTCGTCGATAGTAAACTTCGCGATCGGCAGTTCCGCACAAAGCAACCCGGAAATATTCGCGCGATCCTTCCCGTGCATCTTTACGGCCAGTGCGCCGACATGGACGCGTTCAACCGCATCGTTAAGGAATACGCCCAGGAATTCGGCGTCGCAATTGTCGAGGACGCCGCCCAGGCGATTGGCGCCGAGTGGAGCGGGCGCGGCGCGGGCTCGCTCGGTGTAACCGCCGCCTTTAGTTTCTATCCCACCAAGAATCTGAGCGCCTACGGAGACGCGGGCATCGTCACCACTTCCCGTCCGGAGATGGCCGAGCACATGCGCCAACTCCGCAACCACGGCAGTCCGCGCCGCTACTATCACCACGAATTTGGCTGGAACGGACGCATGGACGCCATTCAGGCAGCGGTGCTGCGCGTGAAGCTTCCACACATCGCGGACTGGAACCAGAGCCGGCGGCAGCACGCCGCGACCTACGACCAGCTATTTGCCAGCGCCGGGCTGACTTCGAACCAGACTTCGGACCAGTCTTCGAATGAAAGTTGCGCGCCAGTGCGCTTGCTAGCGCGGAGTCCGCAAGCCAAGCATGTGTTTCATCAGTATGTAATTCGCGTCGAGCGTCGAGACGAACTGCGCCAATTCCTCGCGGAACGAAAAATTGGGTCGGAAATTTACTACCCGCTGCCACTGCACTTGCAGCCGGTCTTTTCGTACCTCGGGCTGAAGGCAGGAGACCTGCCGGTCTCCGAACAAGCTGCCCGGGAAGTGCTGGCCTTGCCCATGTTCCCGGAGTTGACCGAGGC
>PLIC01000070.1 GCA_003139995.1 Candidatus Acidiflorens stordalenmirensis
GGATCGACACGTCCTCGCCGTCGGCATTGATCTCCGTCCGGTCCGCGGTCAGCCGGATGGCCACTGTCGGACTGGTGGTCTCCCGCTTCTTCGTGAGCACCACTTTGCCGCCTTTGCTGCCGCGGGCCTCAATCACGCCCGGCTTGTAATTGACCTTCCATTCCAGATGGCCCAGGTGTGGAACGTTTTGGCTGCCCAGGCTCTTGCCGTTGACGAAAAGCTCGACCTCGTCCAGGTTCGAGTACACCCACACTGGGATCACCTCGCCTTCCCTTCCCTCGAAGTCCCAGTGCGGGAACAGGTGCAGCACGGGGTCCTTGCCCCACCATGCCTTGTAGTAGAAGAAGGTGTCCTTGGGAAATCCGCACATGTCCACGATGCCGAACTGCGAGTTGATGGACGGCCAGCCGTAGGGCGAGGGCTCGCCGCGATAGTCGAAGCCGGTCCAGGCAAAGCCCCCGGCCTCCCATTCGCGTGTGCCATAGAACTTCCACCAGGTCTCGGCGGTCTCATACCCCTGCCAGCCCGACGGGTTGGTGTCGTAGGCGGTCATCGTGTTGCGCAATGCGTCGGTCGAATACACGCCGCGCGTGGAGACGGCGCTGGCCGTCTCAGACCCGTAGAGCGGCCGCTTCGGATACTTCTTGTGATAGTCGTCGGGGAACTGCAGGCAATAGTTGAAGCCGATGATATCGACCGGATCGGAGAGACCTTTTTCGTTGGTGCCGTTCACCGCCGCAGAGACCACGCGCGTGGGGTCGAGTTCGTGAGCCCGCTGCACCATGGTTGCTGCGATCTTGGCACCCTGCTCCGCCTCGTCGTCCTGCAGCACAAATTCCTCGTTGCCGATGGACCAAAGGATGATCGACGGCGAGTTGCGATAGCGTTTGATCATCGCCTCCAGCTGCGCCAGACCTTCAGGGCTCGAACTCATCTGCCGCGTCTCGCACATCATCATCAGGCCCATGCGGTCGCAGCCTTCCACCCACTCCGGCGTCGGCATGTTGTGCGACGTGCGCACGGCGTTGCAGCCCATCTCGCGTAGCACGCCCAGCCGGAACCACTGCAACCGGTCGGGCAGAGCCGCGCCCACACCAGCGTGGTCCTGGTGGTTGCAAGTGCCTTGAATCTTGATGGACTTGCCGTTGAGGAAGAGTCCCTTGTCGGCATCGAACAGCACGGTGCGCACGCCAAAGCTCACGCGCTCGGCGTCGCGCGCCTTGCCGCCCGCTTCGACGGCCACAATAGCCGAGTAGAGATTCGGCGCATCCACCGACCACAGCGCCGGATTGGTCAGCTTTGCGGTCGCTTTGAAGGTCGCAGAGCCGTCCACGGCAATCGATTGCGGAGCGGCCTCGGCGGTGGCCACGATCTTGCCGGCGGCGTCGAGAATCTGCCAGCTCACCTTGGCTCTCTCCGCCTGCTTGCCCTCGTTCTCGACCACCGCGCCCAGAGTCAAAGTGGCGGCATTGCCGTCCACGGCCGCACGCACCGTGGTCTCCCACTTGCCCAGGTGCACCGCATCGGTCTTGGTCAGCCACACATGGCGGTAGATGCCGGCACCCTCGTAGAACCAGCCGTCGCCAACGCTGGCGTCCACACGCACCACAATGTAGTTCTTCGCGCCGTAGCTCAGAAAGTCTGTCAGGTCGAAGCGGAAAGGCGCGTACCCGTTGTCGTTGCGGCCGATGAAGCAGCCGTTTACAAAAATCAGCACACTGCGGAAGGCACCGTCGAACTCGACCGTGATGCGCCGGCCCAGATCGCTGGCGGGGATCTCGAATTCGCGGCGATACCAGCCCACGCTGGTTTCGGGGTATCGGCGGCCGATGGGCTTGTAGCCGTGGGAGTTCTGCACCTCGTCGTGCACAAAGGGCAGCTCGACCGCCCAGTCGTGGGGCAGGTTCAGCATGCGCCACTTCGAGTCGTCAAACTTGGCCTTGGAGAAGTCGAACTCGCCGGTCTTGGCAAAGTCTTCCTGACCAGTGCCGAACCCCAGGTCGCGCGCCGGATCGGTGCCGTGGCCAAACTGGAACTTCCAGCCAGAGTCAAAAAGCAGTTGCTCGCGGGGCGCCACGGCGGCCAGCGCCACGGCCGAAGCAGCCTCCGGATCGCCGGAGAGAAGAGCACTTGCGCGACCCCAAGCCGACCGGGCCACCAAAGAAGAAGCAGAAAGAGCCAGTCCGGAACAAAGCAGATTACGACGAGTAATGCCAGGCATGGAAATCCTCTTTGGATGAAGTCTCGCCGCAGACGGCGGCAGAACTCCGGGCGGCGAGCAAGGTGAAACTATAAATCATGAAATCAGGCGGCGCCGTGAAGTAGAAGTAAGAGACTTTATTTTATTCGAAACACGATCCGGACGCGATCGTTTCCCACGGCTCGCGTCATCGGCGAACAGATCTCGCAGAATGGACGCTACCTGCGTGATTTCATTTACCAGGACTTCAACACTGATGAGCACGGGCGCATGGCGCTCGGTGGCGTACTGGCGCACGTCGCAGGGCGCTGGAAGGGAATCCTCCTGGCATCATCGCGCGCGTGCAACATTTCATATCGGGCTACACCAATATTGGCGGTGCATCGGCCAAGTGCGCTGGATCGCGATTCTGCGATTCATCAGTTGCTTGTAAACCCGGTCCATTTCTTCGCCCGTCTTCAATGTCCGGGCTGCAATGGGTACAGCGGAGTCATCCTGCTCGAATCCCATCCCCTTCAATCCAGTCTTGAGCTGCTTCGCATTGCGCCAAAGGTGCCGACGCAACTCGGGCTGGGTTATCATGAGTTCCATTCCCCTTACTGCGGCAGCAGCTGCCGATGAAGGAGAAGCATTCGCGCCGTTGACGATATGGCTGTTCGTCGTCAGAAGCTGGTCTCACAGCTTCTGACGACGAACACCGTTACGCAGACGGTTACGCACGGTTAGGCACTTTGACTCTCCGAATTGGGTAGTCGAGAGTCGACGGCCGACTATGTGCGCCTCCGGGAAAAGAGAGGTCGGCTTGCTTCCAAGAGCGCTGGGAGGTGAGGTCCTGTGTTCCTTATGAAACCAATCCTTGTGGTGCTCGCTGGCTTGATTCTGTGGTCCACCGCAGTGGCGCAGCAGCCGTCAGATCCGTGCGCATCTCTCAAGGAAGACCAGCAGGCAATGGAATCGAGATTGCGTGACTGGCCCGATTTGGCCAAGTATCGGGAGGACGATGCCAAGCTGGGCCCACCCGCCAAGGGGGAATCGAGAGTGGTGTTCCTGGGCGATTCCATCACAGAATTCTGGACACTGTCCGACTCCTTCCACGGCAAGCCTTACGTGAATCGCGGAATCAGTGGGCAAACCACGCCGCAGATCCTTCTTCGCTTTCGCCAGGACGTGATCGCACTAAGGCCGGAAGTAGTGGTAATCCTCGCTGGCACGAACGATATCGCGGAAAATACCGGTCCCATCACGCTGGCGGCGATCGAAGACAATCTGACGTCCATGGTAGACCTGGCGAAGCGAAATGGAATCCGCGTGGTTCTTGCTTCACTCCTACCCGCTTTGCAATATCCGTGGAGGGCGGACATACGACCGGTTGAGAAGATTCGCGCCTTAAATGACTGGATGAAAGACTACGCCGCGAAGGAGGGGCTGGTTTTCCTCGACTACCACTCGGCCATGGCGAATGACAAGCGTGGTCTGAAGACTGAACTGTCCGAAGACGGAGTCCACCCGAACCAAGCCGGCTATGCCGTGATGGCGCCGCTAGCTGAGAAGGCGATCGGCGCGGCGTTGAGCAAGAACTGAGAGACGCCCCTTTGCGAGCGGAGAATTTCTGACGCCGGAACTCAGTGCTTGGCCTACATCCTTGGTACCGGTGCTAAAATTGCAGAGTAATGTCCGAGGATGTGTCTTCCGCCACAAAGGCCCCGGTGCCACACGAGTCACCGTCCGGGTCTGTCCCTCCGGAGGCGGTTCGGTCGCAATTGCAGCGCATTCTGGATAGTCCGGAATTCCGATCAAGCAAGCGTTGCCAGGATTTTCTTACCTTCATAGTGGGACAAACACTGGCAGGTCTCCCGCTAAAGGAACGCACGGTTGGCGCAGGTGTGTTTGGGCGTGACGCTTCCTACGACACCAACGAAGATGGAATAGTCCGCATTAAGGCGACTGAGGTCCGTAAGCGTCTCGGGCTCTATTATGCCGGTCGCGGTAGGCAGGACGAAGTTGTAATCGACCTTCCGGTTGGCCACTACGTGCCGAGTTTTTCCCTGACGCGAAAAAACGGCCTCGGCAACCTTTCCCCGTTATTGATAGAAAACTCGGCTGCGGCGTCTACCACCGAGCAGCCGGAAGAACAAATTTTCGGGGCACGTCGAACTCGCGGTGTCTGGTGGAGATTTGCGCGGGCATTAGGATTGTTGATTGCGATTGGTGTGCTGGTGGTCACCGGGTGGAAGATCTACAGGCCCACCTCCGTACTCGACCAGTTTTGGGAACCGGTTCTACGCAGCCGGGACCCTATCATTGTGGCGACGTCGTATGCGCCGGTTTACTATCCCAGCAGCTTTCTGGGCCCCCCGCGCGCGGTCGCAGCTCCGCGTGACAATGACTTCGTCTTATTGTCGGACCAGTACGTCGGCGGGGGCGACTTGATTGCTGCAGCCCGAATCTCTGGAATGTTGAGCCACATGGGTCACCCCTACGCGATTCGAGTTGGCAATGCGGTGACATTCGAGGACTTGCGCAGTGCTCCCGCCGTTCTGATCGGCTATTCCAGTACTCACTGGGAAGATGTGACAAAGGGTTTCCGCTTTTTCATAGACCACAATCAGGGCGTCATCGACGATAATGGAAAACCTACCGATTGGTACCCTCATCACCTCGGTTCAGATTTTCATACGGACGAAGACTATGCCGTCCTCTCGCGCGCATTTGACCCACAGACCCACACGATGATCGTCCTGGTCAGCGGCTGCACTCAATACGGCACGGAAGCGGCGGCGGAGTTGATCACCGATCCCACTCTCTTGGGTGACGCCCTTCGCGGTGCACCAGAGGGTTGGCAAAAAAAGAACTTGCAGCTTGTGCTGCACCTGAAGGTGATTGCGAATGCTCCGGCTTCTCCTCAAGTGATCGCTTCCCACTACTGGTAGCGCTTGCCGCCCCCAGCCCTTCGTCGCAGCCAGGCGCGGATCTCACGCTGAAATCACGGCTTTTGAGCAAGACGCTACTACTCTGTGGAACTGTTACGCAGACGGTTACGCACGGTTACGCGCCTTGACTCTCCGAATCGCACAGTCGAGAGTCGAAGTAGGGCTATGGGCGCCTCCGAGAAAAGAACGGTCGGCCCTTGCACCATAGAATAGGGGGATCTCATGGGTTCGAATCAACGCGGGTTTTGCGTGCTGCCATTAGGGAAGGGCCTGAGATGTGCTTGCGCTCTGGCGCTGTTCGTTTTGCTGCCCACCTACCGGGCCACGTCCCAGAGCAAGCAAGCCGGCGAGGTTCGCGGAACGGTGACGGACGCATCCAGTGCGGTCGTCGCAGGTGTCGAAGTTGCCATCACGAACGTGCAGACCGGCGTGAGCCAGCAACTCACAACGGACTCTACGGGGGTTTACGAAGCGCCATTCGTGCCACCCGGCCAGTATTCCATAACGTTCGCAAAGGACGGGTTTAAGACATACGTCCGCAATGGAATTGTCTTGCATGTCGAAACCATCAAAGTCGATGCCGTTCTACAGGTGGGATCGGTGTCGGAGAACATAACGGTCACTGCTCTCCAGCCCTTGGTGCAGACGGAAACTGCCGAGAGGGGCCTGACGCTAACGACGCAAGTTGTCACGGACGTTCCGAATGTTAACCGCAGTTGGGACGAATTATTGGGAACGCTCCCCGGCGTGAATGGCGGCGGCGGTTCAGATGCTACCGGACAAGGCATCGGTGTGAACGGCCAGACGGCATATCAGTCCAATTGGCAAATCGATGGCGGCATCGCCATGCTCGGGGCGTCCCAGAACCCAGACATCCTGCAGCCCCCGTTGGACACCATCCAGGAACTCGATCTGAGCACGGCGAACTTCGGCGCCGAGCGAGGAAGTGGCCTGTCCGTTTTCAACGTCACCACCAAGAGTGGAACCAATCGGTTCCACGGGAATGCGTTCGAATATGTTGGGAACGATAAGTTCGACGCACGCAATTATTTTGCAGATCCCACCCAGCCGAAACCCGCCCTTCGCTGGAACGAATTCGGTTTCACCATCGGCGGACCCATCAAGCGCAATAAGGCCTTCTTCTTCGGCAGTTTTCAGGACAATCCTGCAAGCACTCCAAGCACAGCCTTCTATTCCTATCCGAGCAGCAAGATGCGTACGGGCGATTTCTCGGAGTTGTGTCAAACCGGCTTTGATGCCAATGGTCTTTGCATCCCCGCGCCGCAAGGCTCGACTCTGACCGCCGTCCAACTCTATGACCCCGCCACTTATAACCCCACCACTAACACGAATCAGCCGTTTCCAGGGAACATTATTCCTCTTTCCCGGCTTGATAAGGTGGCCGGAGCCATACAACAGTACTTCCCTTTGCCCCAGACCGATGCGATCGTCGGCAATTTCAATACCAGCGTCAGCTACCCTGTCGACACGAAATGGTTCACCGGGAAAGTGGATTATGACATTTTGCCAGCCAACCGTTTGACGGGATCGTTCATGGTGGTCCATCAGACCACTACGTACTCGGATCCGATCTGCAGCATTGACTGCCTAACCACCCCTCAACACGACATACAGGGCCAGATCACCGATGTTTGGACGATGAGTTCGAACAAGGTGAACGAATTGCGTGTTGCCCTTACGCGCGAGCACTTTATCGCCTACGTCGCAAGCATGGGCCAAGGTTATCCGGCCAAGCTGGGGTTGAACAATCCTGCCGGTGATCTTTTCCCGGACACCTATATCGACGGAGTTTTCAGCACCACGATCGGGGTTGACGCAGCAGGGTTTGGCGGTCCGGCAGTGGATGCCGAGACTACGGTCGTGCCTTCTGACGTTTTCACCTGGATCAGGGGGAAGCATATTTTCAAATTCGGAGGCGAATTCGAGAGGTGGCTGGTCAACTCCGGCTGGCCTACAGCTAACGAAGGGAATTTTGATTTCAGCGGCCTCTTCACCCTTAACCCAGCAGACCAAGTAAACCCACCCGCCGGACTCATTGAGGGGACGGGTTATGCAGATTTCTTCCTGGGCCTGTCGGACGGTTGGTGGATCGACCCACAACCGGTAGTTGGGGCGCGTAGTTGGAGTGCGCAGAGTTTCGCACAGGACGAATACAAAATCACCCCGAACCTCACTCTGACGATGGGGCTGCGTTACATCATTCAAAGCGGATGGAGCGAGGTCAACAACAAGATATCCGGTTTCCAGCCGAACATCATCAACCCAGGCACGGGTACGCCAGGTGGGTTGTGGTTTGCCGGTCAGCTTGGGCACAGGGCGGAAACGGACACGATTTACGATTTCTTTGCTCCTCGGTTGGGATTTGCCTGGGCGCCCCGGAGTGACACGTCGATTCGGGGTGGATTCGGGATCTACAACGTCATTGCAGGATGGAACACCTACGCATCCGGTGGGTTTGGACAGGGCTGGGCGCCCATTGGTGGTTTGAGCACTACCGATGGGCTTACGCCCGTTTTTCAGCTATCCCAAGGGCCGCCTCCGCCCATCTATCCCGGTCCTCAGTTGCGGACTCCAGACATACTGAACGGCCAGAATGTTAATTATCCGCTGTTTCACAGTCCGCTGGGCTACTCCGAGGAATATCAGCTGAGCATCCAGCACCAGTTCAAAGGCGGCATAGTGCTGGAGACTGCATATGTAGGAAACCGGGGGATCCATCTTGCTTATACGCGGGATATCGACCAAGTGCCCGAGAGCGAATTGGGGCCAGGCAATGCTCAACTGAATCAACCTTATCCCCAATACTTGGGCGTCGCCGCTTCGTTCTTCGACGGCATTTCCAACTACAACGCTCTTCAAACCAGCGTGAAGAAGCAGGTGTCCCACGGGCTGTTGTTGACGGCCAATTACACCTGGTCGAAGACCATGGACGAGATCACCAACTCCGGCTTCGTCGGTGGGGGCAATGGACATGCAGAACATGGCGGGGCGCTGCAAAACCAATATGATCCAAGATCGAACTACGGCCCTTCGACCACGGATTTCCGTCATTTCTTCAACGGGAGCTTGGTCTACGAACTTCCCTTTGGGAACGGCAAGCGTTTTCAGAGCGAGAACGGCCTGTTGAACGCGGCTCTAGGCGGATGGGAAGTCTCATCTCTGTTCCAGATACACTCGGGTAGTCCTTTTACGCCGTATGTCGGCAGCCCCAACGAAACTGGTTCGCTGGCGGGGGCTTGGCGTCCGAACCGCATCGGAAAAGGAACCGTTGCGCACCCGAATATTAATGAATGGTTTGATCCGAGTGCATTTGTGGTACCGGACGCGTATACCTTCGGCGATTCCGGACGAGATATCTTGTACGGTCCACGCTGGACTAACATCAATGGGGCATTGCTCAAGAATTTTTCCGTCCGGAAGCTTGGTGAACAGGGAAAGCTGCAGTTCAAGGTAGAAACCTATAACCTGCTCAATCACCCCAATTTCGGGCTGCCGAACGCCGCTATCGGCACAGGCCAGGGTCCCGGCGGTGTCGGCACAATTACGAGCGCCTACACGGGCCGCACTATGCAGCTTGGAGCCAGCCTGAGCTTCTAGCCGGGGTCCCCCGCGGCGGCTTTTCGCTGAGTCCGCCGGGCTCGTTCCCGAAGCTCAGAGGTAGTTTCGCAGACATGTCTCCAAGAGGACAAGTTGTAGGCGGTCTTACAGACAAGAGGACACGTTAATGAATCGCTTGCTAGTTCTGTGCCTGTTAGTTTTCTTGTGGCCGAGGCAGATGTTTGCTCAGCAGTTTCCTCATCCACAGCCCGCGACGCCGCGCGATTTTGCCGTCATGCCGTGGGACGACGCATCATCCGATCCGGAGCTTCTGCGGGGCATGAAAGATGCGGGCATGAATATGGCGGGGTTCTGCCGGGCGGAGGATGTCGAGCGCGTCCGGGCCGCTGGTCTAACCTGTGTCCTTCGAGACTCACGAGTAAGCAATTACGACTGGAAAAAACTGCCGCCCGAGGATCAGATCCGCAAAGACGTCGCCGAGCTGGCGCGTGAGTTCGGCAGCAATCCCACAGTACTGGGATTCTTTCTGAACGATGAGCCCCGCACGCCTGAGATGCCTGCTCTCGGACGCGTAGTCGCTTTGCTGCGCGAAGCCATGCCCGACAAACTCCCCTACGTGAACTTGTTTCCCTACCGAGAGGGGGAGCAGGAGTGGTACAC
>PLIC01000072.1 GCA_003139995.1 Candidatus Acidiflorens stordalenmirensis
GATAGTGTTAACACGCCCTAGAAAAGCCGAAATCTGGCGGAGAGAGTGGGGCAGGAACCGGACGGAAACGTTGGCAGAAGGCTCGTTCCCTGGAAAATCGGTGAGGTAGCAAAATTAACGCGCCGGGAAGCCCGGAAATTAGCCGACGAAAAACTCCGTGCGCTAAATCAGAGGGAATACGCACCACAGTCCACGATTGTTTTGCGGGATTACGTGGAGCGATATTTTATCCCCAACTTCTTTCCCACGCTAACCTGATTACGTTTCATGGCGGAAGTGCGAGGAGCCCCCAGTTAGTTTAGGGGACGACTTTACCAGCGAAAGGCCGGGGCACGCGGCCCAACGGCGGGTTTCCGCGCCGTTTTCACGCTCCCAATCAGCCAGGCGCTGTACGATTGCATCGGTGCTGAGCGTGTCCAGCTTCACGGACAAAGTGCTGCCCTTGGTCACCGGGGCGCTAAACAGGCACAGGCCCGGATGTCCAAGTTCAGGCAGTGGGGCAAAGCAACTTTGAAAGGTAACGCCAGCGCGGGCGCAGATTGCGGCGGGGTCTTGTGCGATTGTTGGATTCGTCTCAGCCCATGCAGGTTCCGCTCTTCGGTGGTCTAAGTAGAACCGAGCACACGCGTAGTTTACGGCGAGCAGGATGAAGATGAAGCTAGGGACGAAGGTGGCTGGCTGCATCCGCCCCTTATACCCAATTCCTTTGCGATACTTCAATCCCTTGCAATGCAGCACGGTTACGAAAGTAACGCAGCCTGACGGCGAACAGTTCCAGCTGGGACCCGCAAGCCTTCCCTGGCAGTAGCGGGGTTCGCTGCTCCAAGGATTGACACTTCCCACCGAGTCCTCGCTGCGGAGACCGAAACTGGCTTCGCTGCGGCCGAAGATTTGCGCGAGGAGCAACGGACGGTGGCGAGCGCTTTCCGAATTCTGTTCCAACGCCTTTATGGACCTTATGCGAAAAATGTGCAATTTTGACCAGATTTGGCCGGGCCACATCGTCGATCATGGCGATGTCGGGAGGGCCAGCCATGTCCAATTACGTGGGGCGCCAAACGATTCTCTGCATCGACGATGATGACAGCGTGCTTGGTTACGAACGAGCGCTGCTCGAAAGACGTGGATTTGCGGTGCTCACTGCCGCCTCCGCCCGACAAGGCTTACAAATTGCGGCAGTCTGCGCGGTTGCGGCCGTGATCGTCGACTACCACATGCCGGAGATGAATGGGCATGAGGTCGCGAGCGGACTAAAGCGTCTCAGGCCGCAAGTTCCAATCGTCATGGTTTCCAGCGATGACCAGATTCCAGAGCACGCGTTGAATGTGGTGGATGCTTTCGTTTCCAAGGACGAAGTACCCAGCCGCTTGTTGCCAGTGATCACTCGAATCTGCGGTGAAAACCCTCCGGGTCCCAACACTCCTCAACCGGAATCTCGTTTTTGACTTCAAGAACGGCATGCAGTGTACATGCATCTCGCCTGTGCGCGATATCGTGAAACGATTTTCATCCGGAGCGCTCCCCACAGTCTGCTATCCGTACCAGCGTTGCCGAAATCGCCCCATTTGTGGCCTACTTTTGCAATATTTGTCCTTACGCCACAACCCGCTGCATACGATTTCGCTGCCGACCTGACCACCATCTATCTAGCCCGTCGGTACCCGACTGGACATGACGATGCACTACGCGCATTCCCGAAAGAAACAGAAGTTGGAAGCGCAAGGCCGCGTACTCAAAGCAGTTCTCGGAGGTGAACGGGGGCTGCAACGGGGGCCGGAGGCAATTCAGTAGCAAGATCGTGGACAGGGAACTTGGGGAACTTGTGTATAATGATGAACTTACCGCAGTCCGTGGGCGCTTAACTCAGCGGTAGAGTGCCATCCTCACACGGTGGAAGTCGTAGGTTCAAATCCTACAGCGCCCACCATACGCCAACGGGCGTTGCAGAACTTACCGCATCCCGCGTGTCAAGCCGTATCCGGTTGGTTCATTCCTTCCCGTCTCTACTCCCTCTGAAATGCTAAGATTTCGGGAATGCCATTGCGCAGCAAAATCAAGAAGGTTACGCACGCGCCGGGAAAGATCCGCGGGCGTAAGGGCGAGCCGCACGCCGCGGCGGAGCTGGTCGTCATTACCGGCATGAGCGGGTCGGGGAAGGCTTCGGCGCTGAAGGCCTTCGAAGATCTTGGTTACTACTGCGTGGACAATCTGCCGGTGGAGCTGATTCCGCGCTTTGCCGAACTGGCGCTGCAGTCGGGAGAAATTCCGCGCACGGCGCTGGTAGTGGATGTGCGCGAGGGTTCGCAACTGGAGAAGCTGCCGGCGATTCTGAAATCGGTGAAGCGGGCGATAGCGACAAAAGTGATTTATCTGGAAGCGAGCGACGCCGCGTTGCTGCGGCGCTACAGCGAGACGCGGCGGCCGCATCCGCTGGGGACGGGCACGACGGTGCGGGCATCGCTCGGGGCCGAACGCCGGCATCTGCGGGCGATTCGCAAGATTGCCGACCTGGTCATCGACACTTCGAAATTTAACGTTCATGAACTGCGGGCGCACTTGACCGACCGGTTCAAACAGCAGGCGGGGAGCCAGCAGACGATCTTGGTATCGTGCGTGAGTTTTGGATACAAACACGGCGTGCCTGACGATGCCGACCTGGTGTTCGATGTGCGCTTTCTGCCCAATCCGCATTTCGTGCCGGAGTTCCGCGGGCTGACGGGAAGGCATCCGCGGGTCGCCAAGTACATCCGAACGTTTCCGCAGACGCAAGAGTTCATTAACCGCATCTCGGGACTGCTGGTTTACCTGCTGCCACACTACATCCGCGAGGGCAAGAGCTACCTGACCATCAGCTTCGGATGCACGGGCGGCCAGCACCGCTCGGTGATGATCGCCGAAGATGTCGGCAAGCGGCTGCGGAAAGCGGGGTACAAAGTGAAGGTCGCGCATCGGGACAGTCCGAAGTAGATGCCCGGCTGGAATTGTGTGGTGACGGGGCTCTGCCCCGTCCGAGCGGGGCATAGCCCCGCTTCCACACAATCTCTACCGGAAATCGCATGTAGAATTGGCATTACCACGCATGGCAACCTCCACAGCGGCGGGCGCGACGAGTGCTGGAACACCGGTAAATCCCCGTCCACTGGCCCGCCTGTTGCGTTACGTTCTGCCATACTGGTGGCAGTTTTCCGCGTCAGTTGTACTGATGGCGCTGGTGGGACTCTTGGATGCAGGCCGGCTTCTGCTCATCGGCCCGATTTTCGGTAACGTATTGAAGCCCGACTCCCATGAAAAAACCATCCGGTTGTTCAAGCTGCCGGGCAGCGAGCGCTTTCTAAACCTTCAACAACTGGTTCCGTCGCACTTTCACAATCCATGGACGATGGTTGCCTTCGCGCTGGTGGCGGCCACGGTGCTGAAGGGCATCTTCGACTACGCCGGGACCTACTTGGTGAATTACGCGGGGTTTGGGATGATCACGGACCTGCGCGACGATTTGTATAACGCAATCCTGCGGAGTTCGGCGGCGTTTTTCACGAAACACACGACGGGTACGCTGCTCTCGACGATCGTCAACGATATTGAGAAAGTGCAATTCGCAATGTCGAGCGTGCTGGCGGAATTCCTGCAACAGTTTTTTACATTTTTGTTCACTGCGGCAGTTGTTGTCCTGTTGGGAGGCAAGCTGGCGTGGGTGCTGCTGCTTTTCATCCCGGCGATTTTTTACTCGTCGAGAAAAATCGGCCGGCGAGTGCGCACTACGACGCGAGGCGGGCAAGACAAGCTGGCCGATATCCAGAACATTCTGCACGAGACGATCACCGGGAACCGGATCGTCAAGGCGTTTGCCATGGAGAAATGGGAGATCGAACGCTTCCGCGCCGCCGCGCGACGGCTGTTCCGGGCGAACCTGCGGCTGGTAGCGGCGTTTGCGATCAGCTCTCCCTTGATGGATATTTTTGGCGCGATTGCGATTGCGTTCCTGCTCCTGCTCGGACGCGACCAGATCGTCAGGCACACGTTCACTGAAGAAGCATTCTTAACATTCATTGTTGCCGTCTTCAAGCTCTACGATCCGGTGCGGAAATTCTCAATCTTCAACAACAATTTCCAGCAGGCGGTGGGAGCCTCGTCCGAAATTTTCCGCTTCATGGATATCGAAGACGAAGTACGGGAAAAGCCGGGAGCAAAGCGGATGGGGAAGTTTGCCCGGGCGATCCGGTTTGACGGCGTTTCTTTCTCCTATGAGAACGCCGAAGATTCGCCGGTCGTGCTGCATGACATCAATCTGGAAGTGAAGGTGGGAGAGGTGCTGGCGGTGGTGGGATCGAGCGGCGCGGGCAAGAGCACACTGGTGCACCTGATCCCGCGCTTCTTTGACGTCAGCGGCGGGCGGATTCTGATTGACGACAACGATGTGCGGGATGTGACGCTGGAGTCGCTGCGAGCGCAGATCGGGATTGTCACGCAGGAGACGGTGCTGTTCAACGATACGGTGAGGAACAATATCGCCTACGGCCAGCCCCATGTGTCGCAGAAGCGGGTGGAAGAAGCGGCGCGAGCGGCGCGAGCGTATGAATTCATTCGCGGGCTTCCGGAAGAGTACAACACAATGATCGGGGAGCGCGGGGTGCGGCTTTCGGGCGGGGAGCGGCAGCGTATCGCGATTGCTCGGGCGATCCTGAAAAATGCGCCGATTCTGATTCTGGATGAAGCCACGTCGGCGCTCGACAGCGAGTCCGAGTCGCTGGTGCAATCGGCGCTACAAAATCTCATGAGTGGGCGTACTGTGTTTGTGATTGCGCATCGGCTCTCGACCGTGCGCCGCGCGGATCGCATCGTGGTGCTTGAAAACGGCACGATCAGCGACATTGGCGCGCATGAAGAGCTGATGCAGAAGTTGGGCACGTACCGGCGGCTTTACGAATTGCAGTTTGCCGAAGCCGACGCGCCGCGTGCCGGAGTTGTGCCGCAATAAATTCAATTCGGCAAAGGAACGGGATCATGCCACTTCGCTCCATGACGGGATTCGCGCAGATCAAGGGGCAGGTCAATGCCCAGTTGGCGTTTGCGCTATCGCTGAAATCGGTGAATCATCGTTTTCTGGATCTTCACTTCCGGATGCCGTCCGATACCGACGCGCTGGAGATGAAGCTGCGCCGGATTCTGAAAGAGAAACTGGCTCGCGGCCACGTGGAAGTGATCCTGAACCTGGATCGCTCGGGCACGAACGGGGTCGCACTCAACCGCCAACTGATTGCCGGCTACGTGGAGGCGTTCCGCGCGGCGGCCGATGAATTTGGGGTTGAGGGTGAACCCGATCTGAACGTGGTCCTGCGGATGCCGGGCGCGATGGATGCGGGGGCCGAGAGAGCGGGAGACGAACTGGAGACCGCGGTGATGGCGCGGGTAGAAGAAGCGCTTTCCAGGCTGAATGAGATGCGCGAAGAGGAAGGCCGGAGCATCGGCGGGGAGTTGCGCGCGCGCATGGCGAACCTGGAAAAGGCGGCGGCGGGAGTGGAAGCCCATCGCGGCACGATCCTGCGCAGCTACTCGGAGCGGCTGCAGTCGCGCATGCTGGAGGCGCTCGGCGCACAGGTGGACAAAGAACGGATACTGCAGGAAGTGGCAGTGCTGGTCGATCGCAGCGACATTCAGGAAGAACTGGTTCGCCTGAATGCGCACGTGAAGCATTTTCTCGGTTTGCTCGACCAGGGCGGCGAGGTGGGCAAAAAGATGGACTTTCTGCTGCAGGAAATGAACCGCGAGGCGAACACGCTGCTTTCGAAGACCTCGGGCCTGGCCGGTGAGGCGCTGAAGATTACCGAGATGGGCCTGCTGATGAAGTCGGAGATCGAGAAATCGCGGGAGCAGGTGCAGAATCTGGAATGAGCATCGTTTACATTGTTTCCGCGCCATCGGGTTCGGGCAAATCTACGCTGGTGAACGAACTGCTGAAGATGGTCCGTCATCTGGACTTTTCGATTTCGTACACCACGCGCCCGCCGCGCGGAAGCGAACAGAATGGCAAGGAATATTTTTTCGTCTCCCGGGAAGAATTTGAAGCCATGATTGCGAGGGATGAGTTTTTGGAGCACGCCGATGTCTTCGGAAACTATTACGGCACGGCGCGACGGTTTCTGCGCGAGGCGGAGGCGCGCGGCAACGACCTGCTGCTGGATATCGATGTGCAAGGGGCGAGGCAGATCAAGCAGAAGATCCCGGAGGCAGTGAGCATTTTTATTCTTCCGCCGGACCGGGAGAAGCTGGAATGGCGGCTGCGGAATCGGGGGCTGGATTCGGAGGCGGTCATTCGTCGCCGGTTGGACACGGCCCGTCGAGAGATTGAGAATTACTCGAAATACGACTATATATTAGTGAACAACCTGCTGGAGCAATCTGCGGACGAACTAAAAGACATCGTGCTGGCGGAGCGGTTGCGGCAAAGCGGGGCAGAACTTTCGGGAGAAGAAAAACAACTGATTGAGACCGCACAAGCTTGCCGGCTGGAACAGGCGCGCGAGCGGGTGCAGCCGATTCTGGCTTCGTTTAATCCGCAGGCGGTAAAGGGCACATGAAGTTCTAGGGAGAGAGTATGAAGCTGGTGGAAGGATTCGACAGCAACTACCGCTACATTCTGGTAGCGGCCCGGCGGGCGCGGCAACTGCAAGGCGGCGCGCCGCCGGTGATCGATACCGGGTCGCGCAAACCCTGCCGCATCGCGCAGGATGAAATCAAGGCCGGCAAAGTGAAATGGCTGATTCCGGAGGTTCCGAAATTGCCAGTAGAGGCCGCCAGCGAGATTCTGAACAAGGTGTTTCCGGAAGACGCGTAGACATGTATTGCCGGCAATAATAAGCCGGCGGTGTTTTTTTTGCGTCGCCAACGCTGGGTGTGAATCTCGCGCCAGGTGGCGGCATCAACTCTGTAGGCGGGGCTGGATTTTGAAGCCGTGGCCGCCGTCTTCCTGCTATGAAAATTGCGCTGGGTGTGTCCGGTGGGATTGCAGCTTATAAGGCGGCGGAAATCGTGCGCCTTTTGCAAGACCGCGGCATTCGTGTGCAAGTCGTGATGACGGCTGCGGCGCAGGAGTTCGTCCGTCCGCTGACGTTCGCAGCGCTCTCCGGAGAAAAAGTTATTACCGGCATGTTCGAATCGGACGAATCGCAGGCGAATGTCGAGTCGGCGATCGAGCACATTGCGATTGCGCAGGCGATTGATGCGCTGCTGGTGGCTCCGGCAACGGCCGATGTGCTGGCGCGCTTCGCGCATGGGATTGCGAGCGACTTTCTGAGCACTCTTTATCTCGCGACGACCGCCCCGGTCGTAGTGGCTCCGGCGATGAACGTGAACATGTGGAATCACGCGGCCACGCAATCGAATCTGGAAATCCTGCGTAAGCGCGGCGTTCGCATTGTCGATCCTGGCAAGGGCTATCTGGCATGTGGGATGACAGGGCCGGGGCGACTGGCGGAGAACGAGACGATTGTGGCAGCGGTGATGGAAGCGCTGAGCGCCTGGCAGGATCTGGCGGGCGAAACGGTTCTGGTGACGGCGGGGCCGACACGCGAGAAGATCGATCCGGTGCGGTATTTGACGAACCGGTCAAGCGGGCGCATGGGCTATGCCATTGCGGAAGCGGCGCTGCGCCGCGGAGCGCGCGTGCTGCTGGTGAGCGGACCGGCTGCGATTGCCGCTCCGGACGCGGCGGAAGTGACCCGGGTGGAGACGGCGGAAGAGATGCTGGCGGCGGTCTTGAAATTGCTGCCCCAGAGCACGGTGGTGATCAAGACGGCGGCCGTGGCGGACTTCCGTCCGAAAACGGTGGCGGCGCAGAAGATCAAGCGCAAGGGCGAGATGACGCTGGAACTGGAACCGACGGTGGATATTCTGGCGGAGGTGGTGCGCCGGAAGACTTTCCAGGTTGTCGTGGGTTTTGCCGCTGAGACCGAGAACGTGCTGGAAAACGCGCGCAAGAAGCTGGCGTCGAAATCGCTGGACGCGATCGTAGTGAATGACGTTTCCCGCGACGGTGTTGGTTTTAATTCCGACCATAACGCGGTCACAATCATCTCTCCGAGCGAAGTGGTCGAGGTTCCCGAGACCTCGAAATGGGAAGTCGCGCAGCGCGTGCTCGACCAGGTAGTGAGGCTGCGGAAGCGGACAACGATTCTTACGTAAGGACAGGCGCCCTGGGCTGTCCGGCTGACCTTCCCTGAAAATCTTTTTCACCACGGAGACACGGAGTCACAGAGAAAGGCAAAGGCCTTCGCTTCTGATTTCTCTGTGCCTTCGTGTCTCTGTGGCGAAAAGTTGTTATTCTTATCCGCAATGCCCCGCACCCTTGACCCTGAACTCCGACGCGCGCTGGCGGCGCGCATCCGCTACTACAACGAGATGGGGATCTACGATTTTTACCGGCAGCCGCCGTCGGGTCGCGCGGGTGACGTGCCGATTGCAGTGGACGAACCGGAAATCGCGGTTTCGACAAATCGGCCAGAATCGGGAGAAGAAATGAGTTCATGGAAGGCCGCGGCGGTCGCAATGCCCGCGATTGAAGAAAATATTTTTGACGCGATCGCGCCGAAGCCCGAGCAGAGTGTGAGCGATCCGGTGAAGGCGCTGAAGATCATCCGCGAAGACCTGGGTGACTGCACGCGCTGTGTGCTCCACAAGCAGGGACGGAAGCAGATTGTGTTTGGCGTAGGGAATCCGGCGGCGGAGTTGATGTTCGTCGGCGAGGGGCCGGGCGCCGATGAAGACGCGCAGGGCGAGCCGTTCGTGGGGCGAGCCGGGCAACTGCTCAACAACATGATCAAAGCGATGGGGATCGAGCGCGAGCAGGTTTACATCGCGAATATCGTGAAGTGCCGTCCGCCGGGCAATCGCACGCCGGAGCGCGACGAGTGCGCGACCTGCTCGCCGTTTCTGATGCGCCAGATCGCGGTGATCAAGCCGAAGGTGGTAGTGGCGCTCGGAGCGGTGGCGGCGAAAACGCTGCTGGCGATGAGTGCCTCGATGATGCAACTGCGGGGGCGCTTTTACGACTTCCGGCCGGTAGGCGTGAGGAGCAACGATCCCAATTGGGATGGATGCAAGCTGGCGGTCACCTATCATCCAGCGTTTCTGCTGCGCGATCCGCGGCAGAAGGGCGAGGCGTGGAAGGACTTGCAGATGGTGATGAAGGAGTTGGGAATGAAAGCGCCGAGCGGTCGTTGGTCGTTTGTCGTTCGTCGTTAGTCGTTCGCTATTCGCTCATGCAGATGAACTCCGGCGTGATCGTTTACTCCAGCGATCGTCGAGCACTGCGAGAGCGTAATACCAACCCACGATTAGTGCTGGCATCACAAGCATGAAACTCGCGACTTCGTTGACTCCGAGCCGCCCCAGTCCTCGAACGATTGGCACTCCAATGACGAAGGCGGGAAAGGCCGTGATTATCAGCATCGCGCCCAACAGTCCGGGAGAGCGGGGTAAGGAAGCCACATCCCACGCGACACAGTCGCCCTCCCCTGCCTTGCAAGGTGTTACCGTGTTTGGTTCACGGTTGACGTGGCGAGTGTCGAGACGAATAGACGCCCACCAGAAATACTGACCGTGGGCTTTTTCCTGTTGGCGTCTCTCCAGAGATTCGAAGGTCACTCCTGCAAAGAGGAGCAGTCCGACAATTGGCAGGATCAGTCTCCAGCGATTCCGCCTACTTAATTTGACACCGGGGAGTGCGAATACTCCTAACGCGCGCCGGCCACTGCGGTATCATACGCAACCTTGCGGGGCCGAATCCCTTTGCCGATTCCGCTGCCCTCCGCGATTCTCAGATCGTAGTCGTTTTGAAGATTGAGCCAAAACTGCGCGGGCAGGCCGAAGTACTTTCCCAGGCGGATGGCAGTGTCGGCACTGATGGCCCGGTCTCCCCGGACGACCTCATAGATGCCCGGAAAACTGAGGGCCTTTGCCAGTTCGTAGGCGCTCACGCCCATCGGCTCCATGAACTCGGTCTTGAGAATTTCTCCCGGATGAACCGCAAACAGCTTCCTCGATTTGGTCATGGTTGCTCCGCTTCTAGTGGTATGGCTCTCTAATGATAGTCCACGATCTCCACCTCAAAAGCATTTCCATCCCGCCACACGAAACACACGCGAAATTGATCGTTGATTCGAATGCTGTGTTGCCCGGCGCGGCTTCCGCGAAGGGCTTCCAGTTGGTTCCCTGGCGGCACATTCAAATTGTCGAGCGTGACCGCTGCGTTCAAAATAGCGAGTTTCTTGAACGCCCGTCGTTCGAGATTGGCTGGAAGACGGCGGCTTCTGCCCGACTGCCACAGCCTTTCGGTTTCCTTGTCCCGGAAACTTGCGATCATTTCATATTATACTAACGCGACGCGGTACTACTGTCAAGCGATAGCATTGAGGAATACGATAGGATTTCATTGGCCCTACACATGCCCACCTTCTGCGATGTCGCCTTGGCCGTGCCGCTTGACATGGTGTTCACCTATGCCATCCCTCCGGGCCTGGAGCCGGTGGTTGGCGGGCGGGTGCTGGTGCCGTTCCGGCAGCAACGGATGTCGGGCATTGTGGTTGAGCTGCACGACCGTCCGCCGCAGGTCAACGCTTCGCAAGTGAAGATCAGGAAGGTGATCGAAGCGCCCGACCTCGCGCCGGTTCTCGATGAACGACTTTTGAAACTTGGGAAGTGGATTGCCGATTACTATCTCGCGCCGATGGGCGAAGTCTTTCGCACCATGCTGCCGCTCTCCGCCGAGTTCAAGCGGGCGGTCGCGTATCACATTACCGATGAGGGGCGGATGGCGCTGCATCTGGCGGGGATGTCGGGGTCTCCGGCGCGGTCGAAGCGGACACCGGACGAGCAACTTGTCGAGTTTCGCGTGCTCGATTATCTGGCGGAGCGGGAAGGCGTGCGCGAAGAGAGTTTGCGCGGGACAACGCGGGTTGGAAAGGCGCTGCTCGCGGGGATGGTGCGGAAGAAGTGGATTGTGCGCGAGGATGTGTCGGCAGCGCGGGATGCGGCGCGCGTGGTAAAGGTCGCGGTGCTGCTGGGGGCGGAAGGTGCGGAGGCTTCGCCTCCGCTGGACGGGCCAGAGGCCCGTCCCCACACCAACATCGCAAGGAAGCTCAACGAGAACCAGCGGACGCTGGTTGAAACACTCGCGGCGGCAGGCGGCAGGGTGCCCATCGAGGCGTTACGCGAGTTGGATGTGCCGCGCACTACGCTCGGCACTTTGGTGCGGCGCGGGTTGATTGAACTGGTGGATGAGCCGCAGGACTTCACGATGTCAGTTTCAAAGCTCAAGCCTCGGCAGTCTCCGTTTGAGTTCGAGTTCAGCGCGGCGCAGAGAGAAGCGCTGGGCAAGATTGGCGAGGCCGTTGGTTCGCGCAAGTTCGGCGGCCTGCTGCTGCATGGCATCACGGGGTCGGGAAAGACGGCGGTGTATCTGGCTTGCATGCGCGAGGTGCTGGAGCAGGGGCGGTCGTCGATTTTGCTGGTTCCTGAAATTGGACTGACTCCGGCGGTCGCGGCGGATCTGCATCAGGTGTTCGGCGATGAAGTTGCCATCTTGCATTCGGGGCTGTCGGATGCGGAGCGGGCGGAGCAGTGGCATCGCATACGGCGCGGCGAGGCGCGGGTAGTGGCGGGAACGCGGTCGGCGGTGTTCGCGCCGGTGAGCGATCTTGCGCTCATTATCGTGGATGAAGAGCAGGATTCATCTTATAAGCAGGAGGAGACGCCGCGCTATCACGCGCGCGACGTGGCGGTCATGCGGGCGAAGATGGCGGGAGCGGTCGTGGTGCTGGGCTCGGCGACGCCATCGCTGGAGTCTTACTACAACGCCAAGAAGAACAAGTATGCGCTCGTGGAGTTGCCGGATCGGGTGGAGATGCGTCCGCTGCCGGAAGTCGAGATTGTCGACATGCGACAGGAGTTTCAGGAGACGGGGCAGGAGCAGGTGATCTCGCGCAAACTGGCGGAGGAAATCCACGAGCGGCTAGAGAAAAAAGAGCAGGTCATGGTGCTGCTCAACCGGCGCGGATATTCTCCGGTGGTGCTGTGCCGCGCGTGCGGCAAGACGTTGCAGTGCAAGAACTGCGCCGTCTCCATGACGCACCACAAGCGCGAGCGCAAGATGGAATGCCATTATTGCGGGCATGTCGCGCACATTCCGGACAAGTGCGCGCACTGCGGCAGCGAGTACGTGTACTTTGTAGGGACGGGATCGGAGAAGCTGGAAGAGTTGCTGCACGGGATGTTTCCGAAGGCGCGGATCGGGCGGCTGGATCGCGACACGGTGCGTGGGCGGGAAGATTTCGAACACGCGCTGAACGCGCTGAATGAAGGCGCGCTCGACATGCTGGTGGGCACGCAGATGATCGCGAAAGGCCACGACATCCACGGCGTTACGCTGGTTGGCGTGGTCGGAGCCGACATGGCGCTGGGGTTGCCGGATTTCCGCGCGGCGGAGAGAACTTTTCAGCTGTTGACGCAAGTGGCGGGACGAGCGGGACGCGGGCAGTCTCCGGGGAAAGTTGTGCTGCAGACTTATTTTCAGGAGCACTACGCGGTGCAGTTTGCGGCGCGGCACGACTTCGCCGGGTTCTACGAAAAGGAGCTGCAATTTCGCGCCTGGATGCACTATCCGCCGTACAGCGCGATTGCGAATGTGCTGATCCGCAGCGAGAATCTCGATGACGCGCTGACGTGGTCGGGCGAACTCGGGCGCTGGTTCGAGAAGACGCGGCATGAAGGCATTCGCGTGCTCGGGCCGGCAGCGGCGCCAATTACGCGGTTGAAGCGCGATTACCGCTATCACTTCATTCTGAAGTCTCCCAGCCGCGAAAAGATGAATGTGCTTTTGCGGGCGATGCTGGCGGAAGCGGCGGCGCGAAAAATTCCGCGAACGCAGGTGATCGTGGATGTGGATGCGGTGTGGCTGATGTGAAGCGGCTGTTGGTCGTTCGTCGTTGGTCGTTCGCGGGGTGTGGAAGATGCGGAGGTTCTTCTTTCCGCGTCATGGAATAGGAGAGACTACTTTCGATGCAGTTTGTGGCGAACGTAATTGCCCAAATCGTGCAGTGTGTCGCGGCTTCCGTCGCGGATTTCCGGCCATTTCTCCCGGCCGGAATCGCCGGTGATGGGCGTTGGCGTGAAGGCCAACACTAACATTGCAATCGCAAAGATGGCGAGCCACTTTCGTGGTGTGGAAATTCCCGGACGGCTCGGAATCCGCGGATGCTGGATGGTTAGCCACAGCACCACTGCCCAAATCAGCCAGCCGATCCAGCAGTACTTGGCAAGCGGGATGAGTGCGACCATGACGGCTAGGGAAACCCACCGGTGCAATTTTGGAAACACCGAAAACAGAATGTGCCCGCCATCAAGTTGGCCGCCTGGCAACAGGTTTAGTGCCGTTGCGAACATTCCCACCCACCCGGCGACCGCGATGGGATGCAAGGACAGCGATGCTAACGGCACGTTGAGGCGCAGGAGGCGGGCTGCAAGATGAAAGGCGAGGGGAAATCCCGGTTCATAGTCGAGCGGCGAGCTGCTGAACGCTTGCGCGTGGGACAACGAAAGTCCCACTAGGACAGCCGCGCATGAGGGGATAAAGCCCGCAATCGGACCCGCAATCCCGATATCGAACAATGCAGTGCGGTTGGGGATCGGGCCCTTAATGCGAATGAAAGCTCCGAGCGTGCCAATCAGGCTCGGAAATGGAATAAAGAATGGCGGCGTCGCATACACGCGGTAATGGCGGGCGTAGAGGTAATGTCCCATCTCGTGCGCGAGCAGTATGAACATTAGTGTGAGTGAAAAGGAGAGCCCATGCATCAGTCTTGCTGGGGCCTGCCACATCCACTCCACGGGGAACCAAGAAATACTGTCGTCATTGAGCGAGAAGGCCGGCTGGCGCGCCGCAAAATTGGCGTAGATGCGCGCGCCTACCACGAGGGTGCTCAGGAAGGTCGCCGCCAGAAGCAGAATATGCAGCCACCAGCGCTGGCGCGGCGGTGGGATTACCCAGACCCGGGGCTGCTGTTCCCATTCGAGGGCGGCCGGAAAAGGGGTTGTGGGTTCGGACATAGGAACCTGAGGTCGAAGGTTAGAGGTCAGATTGCAGAGGTGTGGGGCGACTTCTGCAATCTGACCTCTGCAATCTGCAATCCGATGCAATCTGCGATCCGAGAACAGCTAGTCAATCGATTGCAGTTCCTTGCCGGGCTTGAAGCGGACGGCTTTGCCCGGCGGAATGGAAACTTCGGCGCCAGTGCGCGGATTCCGTCCGATGCCGGTTTTGCGCGGACGCACGTTGAACACGCCAAAACCGCGCAGTTCGATGCGGTCGCCGGTGGCCAGCGCCTTCTTCATGCTCTCGAAGACGGTTTCGACCGCGAGCTCCGCCTTGGTTTTGGTGATCCCGGTGCGGTTGACCACTTCGTTGATGATGTCGAGCTTAATCACGGGTATCCCCCGTCTCCCGAGGATTGGTACACCTCAAGTTATTGATGCTAAGGGAGATAGGTTGGATTGTCAACAGGGGGATCAATCTCGTAATATGGCAAGCGCCAGCCTGAGAAATTTTGTAATTTTGTAATCTGTCAATTTTGTAATTTGAAAACCGTCGCAGCCGGGGTTCCTGCCCTAATGCGCGGCTACTTTTGAATTGCCAAATTACAAAATTACCCAATTACCGAATCCCAAAGGAGTTTCATGATCAAGAGCGATCGATGGATCCGACGCATGGCGCAAGAGCACGACATGATTAACCCGTACTCTGAAAAGCAAGTGAGCGCGGGAGTGATTTCCTACGGCGTGTCGAGCTACGGATACGACTTGCGCGTGGCCGACGAGTTCAAGGTTTTTACCAACGTCAACAGCACGATTGTCGACCCAAAGCATTTCGACGAGCGTTCGTTCGTGACCGTGACCGCCGACGTGGCCATCATCCCGCCGAATTCGTTTGCACTGGCGCGGTCGGTGGAGTACTTCAAGATTCCGCGCGATGTGCTGACCATCTGCGTGGGCAAGTCGACGTATGCGCGCTGCGGCATCATCGTCAACGTGACGCCGTTCGAGCCGGAGTGGGAAGGTTTCGTCACGCTCGAGATCTCGAACACCACGCCGCTGCCGGCCAAGATCTACGCCAATGAAGGCCTGTGCCAGATTCTCTTCTTCCAGTCGGACGAAGTCTGCGAGACTAGCTACAAGGATCGCAAGGGAAAGTACCAGGCGCAGAAAGGAATTGTGCTGCCGAAGCTGTAGAGGCTGTCAGCTCTCAGCTTCATTAAACATTTGTGAGGATTTGCGCATGGACGCGCAGGAAGCACGCCGCCTTCTCGTTGATAGTGACGATCCCGAGTTCCCGGTTGACTTGCCAGCCTCGGTCCTGCCAAAGCTGACTATAGACGACCTGCCAGACGGCGGGGCAATTCAGGTTGGGACCCTCAAAAAAAGTGTGGTGCATCTCGACTGGAGCGGTACCATTGGTCGCGATGGGGACGAAATCTTCGGCGAAGCGGATCACACTTGGACGCGCAAATACTGGTATTCACCGCTTGGCCTCGAACAGTATTTGGACCTAGTCAGGCGCGCCGTAGAAACACGACATAGGGTACGCGGGGACGTGGAACTCACCGACTATGACGACGATGGAGCCTATGTTTCGCTCCGCTTCCGAATCAACACCGTAGAAAAGAACCTTGGAAAGGCCTACAGCGCTATCCGCAAAGTCGCGGGCGAGGTCGAGGAAGCAGCCGAGCAGGCAGCAGATGAGGTCGGGCAGCGTATCGCCGAGGTAGCCGCCCGTCTTTCAGGGTGGGGCTCAGAGACACTCGATGCGCTTGTCGACGCCGTGGAGACAGCGAGTTCGGCTGATGACAAGGGCAGAACGCTAGAAGAGCTTTGCAGTAGGCTGTTCACATCGATTCCGGGGTTCGTCGTAACCGGTCGAGTTCGGACCGAAACCGAGGAAATCGACATTTCGGTGCTAAATGACAGCGTCGAGCCCCGGTTGCGACGGGAAGGGGCATTGATTCTTGCGGAGTGCAAGAATTGGAATGGCGAGTGCGGAAAGAATGAATTCGTTGTCTTCCATGCCAAGCTTGAGAACCGAAGTCAGAGATGCACTCTGGGATTTCTGATCTCATGGAACGGCTTCAGGGACACAATCACCAAAGAAATGCTTCGCGGCAGCCGGGAAGAGATTCTCGTTGTGCCAATAACCGGCGAAGACATACGCTCATCAGTTCGGTCCGGGGACTTCGCTAAGGTGCTCCTGCAATGTTGGGATCGGGCCGTAAATCTGTGACAAAGATCGCGACACTCGTAAGCAAACCATGTCGGACACTGGTTGAGGACTATCCCTGTCCCATCCCGGCCTGCTAGAAAATAATAGTGCCGAAGCATCGAATCGCCGTACCTCTCATCGGGCTTTTGCTCTTCCTCGGCACTCTGGCGCTCTACTACCCTGCGCTCGAAAACGGATTCGTCAACTACGACGATCCCGCTTATGTGACTTCGAATTTGCAGGTCCAGCGGGGGCTTACTTCTCGCAGCCTGACGTGGGCTTTTACTTCGACTGCGGAGGCCAATTGGCACCCGCTGACTTGGATTTCGCACATGCTCGATGTGCGGTTGTTCGGGATGAGGCCGGCGGGACATCATGCTCAGAGCGTCCTCTGGCATGCCATCAACGTGGTGTTGCTGTTTTTGCTGCTGGCGAAGGCGACCGGATTCGTGGGGCGCAGCGCGCTCGTGGCGGGGCTGTTTGCCATCCATCCGCTGAACGTGGAGTCGGTGGCTTGGGTCGCGGAGCGCAAGACCGTGCTCTGCGCTTTCTTCTCCTTGCTCACTTTGGGCGCCTATGGCTGGTACGTGAAGAGGCCGCGGGCAGGTCGTTATCTGTTGGTCGCGCTGTTGTTCGCTCTCGCACTGATGGCGAAGCCTATGGCGATCACGCTCCCGTTGGCGCTGCTGCTGGTCGATTTCTGGCCGCTGCGCCGGTTTCCGGAGATGCCGCTTTCGAGGCTGGCGCTCGAAAAAATTCCTCTGCTGGCACTGTCGGCGGCGAGCGCGGCGATCACTCTCTACGCGCAGCGCGCGGGTGGCGCGGTGGGCTCGACCGAGGTTTTGCCGCTGGCGATGCGGGTGACGAACGCCATTTATTCCTATCTCATTTACGTGGAGAAGGCGGTATGGCCGTCGCGGCTGGCGGTGTTTTATCCGCATCCCGAGGGCTCGCTCGCGCTCTGGAAAGTGCTGGGCGCTGCGGTGGTGCTGGCTGCGGTTACGGCAGCGTTCTGGCATTTGCGAGAACGCCGCTATCTGTTGGTGGGCTGGTTGTGGTTTCTGGGAACGCTGGCGCCGGTGATCGGCATCGTCCAGATCGGGCGCCAGGCATGGGCGGACCGGTACGCGTATCTCCCTCTTTGGGGATTGTTCGTGATTGGCGTCTGGCTGGCTTCCGAAGGCGCGGCGCGGATTTCGCTAAGCCGGGCAGCACAGGTTGCCATTGCGTTGGCCGTGCTGCTGGGGTATTCCGTGACGGCGCACATCCAGATTGGATACTGGCGGGACAGCTACAGCCTGTTTGCCCATGCAATTCAAGTGACGGATGCGAATCCGATAGCCGAGGCGAATCTGGGATCGGCGCTGATGGAAATGCGCCGTCCGGACCTAGCCGTGGCGCATCTGGAGCGCGCCATCCAGCTAATGCCTACACTTTCGACCGCGCACTATAACCTGGGCACACTGCTGCATCGGCAGAATGACCTGGATCGGGCGCAGCGCGAATATCAACTCGCGCTGAAGTATGGATCGGACGAGCGGGAAGCCGCGCAGACGCACAACAATCTGGGCGTGCTGTTCAAGCAACTCGGGCGGCGGGATGAGGCGGCAGCGGAGTTCACCGGGGCCATTGCGCTGAATCCATCGGAGCAGAATAGTTTGATTGGCCGGGGCATGATCGAGCGCGAAGAAGGCAAACTCGACGCCGCTTTGCAGGATTTTGCCCACGCAGCACAAGCAGCGCCCTCGCCGCTGGCCTTCTACTGGCAAGGGCGTGTTCTGGAAGATAAGGGACAACTCCCAGCCGCCGCCGAGGCCTATCAAGATGTGTTGAGGCTCGCGCCCAACTTCGCGGACACGCAGGAGAGATTGGGCAACGTTGAAAAAGCGGTGAAGTGAGATCCAGAAAACCGTGTCAGAAGCGAAGCCCAGCGCCTACTTCTTCCCGTTCTCGCCTTCCTTGAACATGTACTTGATGGCGGGCTTGTAGATCATCAGGTTGGCGGAGCCGGCGCGGTTCAGCTTGATGCAGTTTTTGTCGTACCACTCGATATAGCCGTGGACTTCCTCACCGTCGCGCAACACGACGACCATGGGAGTCTTGGACTGCATCTGCTTCAGATAATAAAAATTTTCGGCGTTGGTCTGCTCGCTGGGCGCGGTCTTCCTTGCCGGAGCGGCGGAACGGTCGCGATCTCGATCTCTGCGTTCGGCGGGCGCGTGGTTGTGGCCGTGGTCATTGTGCGCTTGCTCGGCGCGAGTGAGGGTCGGGCGGATCAGCTTGCGATTCGCGAAGCTTTCCTGATCGGCGGATTGTTCGGCTGGTATGGAGTCGAGGGCATCTTTCAAATCGCACCACCTGCGCGCCGGGCGGGCAGAATATGCCACAACACTCAAGCCTGTGATTGTGGGTCCAGAGGTGTGAACTGAGAGTTACGGTATCACAGCGGGCGGGGGATGACAATTACTTGTGTAGTGTCTTTTGTTCAACCGCCTAAACCGTACCGCTTGCGATGCGGTCGTACGCCGATGTGCGCTGCATCGTTTTCTTGTAGCTTGCTAAACGCCGCGCCGCACGAACTGGCTTACGCGCGCCGCCGATAGTAAATGTTGAATTCGAATCCAGGGTTCGGCGGAAAGATTTCCGCGATCTTGCGCAACCGTTCGGCCATCGGAGCCGGGGCCAGCAGCGGATAGTCGCGCTCGCGCAGATCGTGGTAATCGACGTCGAGGTAGATCGAGAGCAGGTAGATCGAAATCGCATCCGCGAAGCTGGCTGCAAGATAGTCGTTCTTAAATTTCTCCGCGTCAGGGCTGTGGGCCGTGGCGAACTTGCGGGCCTCCCACGCGTCGAGTGAAGTTTCGCCGCGCACACCCGACTCCGCTTGCTGCCAGGCCAGGTCGGCGAAATTCTGCGATACGCCCGCGCGTTCGACCAGCGCGTGCCCGACGTTGATGTAAAACTCGAACGCCACCGAAAATTTGTCATCCATCAAGCGGGTCGAGATGAAGACGCACTGCGCATCGCCAAGATTCAGGTTGCGATGGCAAACCGCGTTGTCGCTAAGCGCAACGTCGTAGCGGTCGGCAATCACGGTCTCATCGCCCTGCGTCACCGTGAGGGGCACAAAGTAGTACGCCTTGCGGCGGAGCGCGGCGGCCACGGGCACCGGCACCGCGGCAATCATGCGGTCGAGATCGTTGTCGGCAATGGTAATCTCGCCCGAGCGGGCGTAGCAGATGCCATTCGGCGCCTGTGAAACCGGGCTGCTTTGCACGATCTCCGCCGGGCTGCGGGTGATCGCGGAGGCGGTTTTTGACATCCTAGTATTGTAGCGTAAGGACGCACCGCGACCACGGACGAGTGCCGCAGCCAGTCGCGGCGGTCTGGACCGATGGTATAGCTTATGAACATGGCCAAAACCTCGTCGGATGGGCCGCGCTGGATCGGAATTCCGGCGCGCGTATTCGCGATAACGTTTCTGTTGACCCTGCTGTCGTTCGCGGTCGCGCTGCTGCTGAGCATTATGGGGACAGTGGTGTACTCGCAGGTGAAACACGTCGCGCCCAACCTGATGTTCGCCTACCGGCACATCGCGTTTCCGTGCGCGATCGCCGCCGGTGCGATTGTGTTGGTGCTGTCGCTGGCGATGGAAATTCGGAACTACCGGCAGCGGAAGACGCTGGAAGGGATCGAGCGGGTGAGTTGAACATGAGCGAATTGAATATGGGTGAGTCAAGAACCACCGCGCCGCGAATTGCGATTCCCGTGCTGCATTCCGGCGATCGCGAGTATGCCGAGCGCGCGCTGCCGCAGTATGAAGAAGCCGTGCGCGGAGCGGGAGGAGAGCCGGTGCGCATCGAACTGGACCAGACTCCGGCGCAGGTGACGAAACAGATTGCGCACTGCGACGCCGTTCTGCTGCCCGGGAGCAAGGCCGACCTCGATCCGCGGAAGTACAGTGCGGATCGCCACGAGAAGACGGCGCCCGCTGACGCTAAACGAGACCTGGTGGACGAGCTACTCCTGCGGGATGCGTACAAAATGCACAAGCCCGTGCTGGGCATCTGCTATGGACTGCAGTCCTTGAATGTGTACCGGTTGGGATCGCTCGTGCAGCACATCGAGTCGGCGATCAACCACAGCGCGGGACGCGAGGTGGCGAACGCGCACACGGTAAAGATCGAGCCGGAATCGCGGCTGGCGGAAATTGTGGGCGCGACGAAGACGACTGCCGTGAATTCTTCGCATCACCAGTCAGCGGACACAGTGGGCAATGGGTTGCGGGTGGTGGCGCGTTCCGCTGAAGACGGAATCATCGAAGCTCTGGAAGGAACCGCACCGGGACATTTTGTGCTGGGGGTGCAGTGGCATCCGGAGCGGAGCTTGAACGATGAGCCGGAGCTGGCGGAGTCCGCGAAATCGATCTTCCGCGCTTTTGTCGATGCGGCGAGAGTGAAGCGCGCGGAGTTGGCGGGAGAGTTTGAGCCGGCTGGCTAGCAGCGTCTCAGCAAAACCACCACATTCGCAATCGCGGCGTTTTCTGTGCCCATACCTTCGGGCGTCTTTGCTTTAATCCCGACACAATCCGCCGGAATTCCGCACAACTCGGCGACGTGTTTGCGAATCGCTTCCGCGAGCGGGCCGATTCTTGGAGCGGACAGGATCAGCGTGGAATCCAGGTTTACGGGTTCGTAGCCCGCGGTCTTGACGCGCCGCAACGCCTCACGCAGAAACACGGCAGAGTCGGCGTTCTTCCACTGCGCGTCGGAAGGCGGAAACAGCGCTCCAATGTCAGGGCCGGCGATGGCGCCAAGCAGAGCGTCGGTGATGGCGTGCAGCAGCACGTCGCCGTCGGAATGACCGCCGAGACCTTTATCGTGCGGCAGAGCCAGGCCACCGATTTTGAGCGGAATGCCGGACTTGAATTCGTGCGAGTCCCAACCGTAGCCAATGCGCATTTCAGGTTTCAAGGTCTGGTCCCGCTTTCGTGTTGCAGATAGAACTCAGCCAGCTCCATATCGGCGGGCGTCGTGATTTTTATGTTGCACGGCGAGCCCATTACGACGGCAACCGGAAGGCCGGCGCGCTCGATCAGGGAAGCTTCGTCGGTACCGAGGAAGCCGTCGGCGACGGCGTCGTCAAAAGCCCCCTTCAGAATGTCGTAGCGGAAGCCCTGCGGGGTTTGCGCCATCACGACGCCGGCGCGCGGGATGGTGGCTTTGATGAGCGCGCCATCCGCGGTTCGTTCCACTTGTTTCACCGTGTCCATGGCGGGCCAGCCCGCGATGGCGGCTCCATATTTGTGCGCGGCCTCGATCACATTGCCGATGATTTCGGGCGTAACAAACGGGCGAACGGCATCGTGCACCAGAACGATGTCTTCCGGATCGGCGGCGGTGTGGGCCAGAGCGCTGGCCACCGAGTCCTGGCGACGCTGGCCGCCTTCGACCATCTGCAGGCGCTTGCTCAGGATTTCCGGGTACTGCTTTTCGACCTGAGTGCGGAAGCCGGCAATTTCGTCCTGGCGCAGAGCGACGACGATTTCGTAGACGGCAGGCGAGGCGGCGAACTTGCGCAGCGTGTGGACAAGAATGGGCACGCCGCCCAGTTCTTTGAACTGTTTGCTCGGCGCTTTCTTCTTCGACTTCGCGGCCGAGGGCGGGGCCATGCGCGTGCCCAGTCCGGCCGCCGGAACAATGACAAACACCTTCATAGGGACGACCAGTATAGTACAGCGGCGGCCTGGCTGGCCTGCTCGAAATGAGGAAAAGGGCACAGGCGGATCGTCTCGGCTGTGCCCTTTTTTCCGGTTACTGGCTATTGTTTCGGTTTGTTTTTCGCCGCGGCTCTTCTTGCCGCGGGTAGTCCGGTTAGCGACTCCGGTTGTTGCTGGAGGGATCCAAGGAATAGATCACTGCTATCTTCGTCCAACCAGAACAACTGTCCGCCGCTAGCCTGATAAATGACTACGCTCAAATCAACCGGTGAGTCAGTTCCGACAGTGACGGCAAGCGGAATTGTGTAGCGGCCAGGGTTGCTCGTGTCGGCAACCGCGGTTCCCGAGAATTTAACCCCGGTATCCGTCGCGTTGGCACTGAAGAAGGAGTACGGATCACTGACGAGTCCGGCGGTTCCGCTGCCGAAAGCAAGGCTCGTAACCGATCCCTGCCCAACAAAGTCGAATTCGCAAACAACCACCGTGCCCGAGATCGTGCACGGAAAGTAAGTCTGCGCCCCAAAGGCATAGTTGCCTGTAAAGTCGGTGGTTGCGGTGTCTGTTTGTGGAATCAGGACGCCTGTGCCGACGAGGGCGACGACGGTACTCGTATCCAGGTCGGCCATAAGAGCGCCTCCTAGCCCGCTGGCCGTGTTATTTGGATCAAGCAGATTGAGAGTTGGATCCGTCATGTATATTCCCAACGCGCTGACATGTCCCAAGTTTCCGGACGTGATGGTCAGGCAGCCGTATCCGTTGTACGCGGTTCCACTGTACCCGGATCCACAGACCGTGCTCGAAGCGGGAATGGCATAGGTGCCTGAGATAGATTTGTCGCTATAGATAGTGCCCTCCTCATTGTCGTCCGCAACACCCGTGGAAATGTTGCCGGCACCATCCGTGGTAAACATGCCTGCCGCAGCATAGGACGGCGCGAACGAGTTGCTTTCGACACCAAACACGGAGCTTACGAGAGATGTGCTGCTGAAGGTGCCAGTGCCCTGGCCGAACGCCGAGCCGACACCCGAATCGGTAGCATCCATATCAATGATCCGTATAGCTTCCGGGCCAATGATGTAATAGATGACTGTGGTTGCTATATTGCCGTTGGCAACGGTGATAGTGCCCCGCCCGAAGCCATCGGCCGTTGAGATCGTTGCGCTGAAAGGCTGTTCCGTCTTGACAACTCCAGCATCGTTGGCGTCGAAAACACCCTGCAAGGCGGTGCCACTGGCGCTGATCTGGAATACGCCTCCGAAGACAACCGGATAATAGGTGGCGTCCACTCCTGAAAGGGTGAAGGCATAATTCCCGTCGTTGAGCGTGCTCGACAGGGTCTGCAAGTCCATGCTTCCACTGGATGTTGCCGACCCATCAAACTGAACGATGAGCGCGTGATTGGTGTTCACGAACTGGACGCCGAGGGTTTCGACCCCGCTCGCACCCAAAGACGTGTTGCCCGTGATCAGGGTGAGTGTCCCCTGGCCGGTTGCAGCATCCACCCACGTCAGCGTTCCACCGCTGATTGTGTCGCCGGGAAACGTGTATCCGGTACCGTCGTTATAGTCTTGTTCGCCGGTAACGACATTGCCATTCGCGTCGATGGTCACCGACCCTGCGAGAGCGTAAAAATTCGGGCCGCCATTCACGGACTCCATCCCGCTCAGATAGAACGAATAGTTGCTCGAAGCCACCGCCGTAGCTGTGATGGTGATGGTAGCCGGGGCCGATTTCGTGGTATCGGTCACCGAGGTGGCCGTTACGGTCACGGTGTTGCCGGTCGGAACGGCAGCAGGCGCGGTGTAGGTGGTTGCGGCGCCGCTGGCTGTGCTGGTAAGGTTAAACCCGCCGCAGGCCCCGGCACTACCGCAGGTCACGGACCAGGTCACACCGGCGTTCGCGGAGTCGTTGCTGACCACCGCGGTAAGCGACGCCGTGGCATTGATTTGGAGCGAAGTAGGCGGCGCGGGGTTGAAGGCAACGGAAATCGACGGCGGCGGAGTTGAGCTGCTCGAACCGCCGCAGCCCATCAGGGAAATCAGGAAAATTATAGCGAGAATGCTCGCGAATGCTTTGAGCTTCATAATGCCTCCCCTGCCGTCTTCCGACTGGCACGCTCACGTGCCTGCGGGGGCACCGGGACCCCGTGCTCGTTTCGGATCGTATAGACCTGGCCGCCTGCTTTCACGGTGCGGGCCAGAAAAACTTGCTTGTCCTTAATCGTCTTCATGACGCCGGTCACCTCAATTTGCTGGCCTGCGGCGACCGAGACGGCGTCCTTGCCTAGCAAACCGAACCTCCCCAAACTCGCATCCACGGGACCGAAGGGAGTTGCGAGCAGAAGGTGGGAACCCCAAATCATTCCCGGAGCGGGTTTCGCGAGCACACTCGACACCGTGCCATTGAGTGTGACTTCCTGGGTGACGTCGTAGCTGAATGGCCCTGCAGTCCTCGTCTCGACTGCCGCTGTTTGCGCCTGAACCAGCTGTAGGGGTGAGATCAAGAACAGGAGGGCCAACACGCATAGCCCTGCGAACAACGGCTTCATCGTTTGCCTCCAAGTTGAGTTTTGAATCGGAATTTCTATTCGGACCTCTGGTTTGAAAAGGGTACGCCTCTCAAGCCCTGGGCACAACGAATTTTCCACCAGAGCAGGTTCCTACTCAGAGTCCAGAGCCTAGTCGTCTGCGCGGTCGGCCACCGCCGGCGCAGACTTTTTTGCCTGGTCGGAGGGCGGCGCACCGACTCCTGTCGGCGGAAGCACGGCCACCGAAGGGGGCGACACTCCTTTGGCGTCGTGGCGGATCGTCCCGCGCTCGTCCCACTTGCCAAAGATCATCTTGCCCGCGGTGGTTTGCAGGACCGAGGTGACCGAGATGTCGATGGTCTTGCCGATCACCTTGCGCGCATTGTCGACGACCACCATGGTGCCGTCGTCGAGATAGGCGACACCCTGGTTGTACTCTTTTCCTTCCTTCAGGATGAATACACGCATCACTTCGCCGGGCAGGACGATGGGCTTGAGCGAGTTGGCCAGTTCGTTGATGTTGAGCACGGCCACGCCCTGCAACTGGGCGACTTTGTTGAGATTGAAGTCGTTGGTGATGATCTTGCCTTCATACAGCTTGGCGAGTTCGATGAGCTTTAAATCGACTTCGCGGACGCTGGGGAAATCGTCTTCCACGATCTGGATCTGGACGGAGGCGGTTTTCTGGAGACGCTGCAGGATGTCGAGGCCGCGGCGTCCGCGATTGCGCTTGAGCGAGTCGGCGGAATCGGCCACCAGTTGCAGTTCGCGGAGCACGAATTGCGGGATCACAATCAGGCCGTCGAGGAAACCGGTCTCGGCGATGTCGGCGATGCGGCCGTCGATAATGACGCTGGTGTCCAGGATCTTGTAACTCTTCTTGCCCGATTTTTCGCCGCCGAAGACACCGCCGAGCGCCGCCAGATTGAGCAGGTCGCCTTTGTTGGCGCCGACCGCCAATCCCACGTAGGCCATCACCATCATGACCATGATCTGCAGGAAACTTTGAGTAGGGCTTGGAGAGATGCTGTTGCGAATGACAAGCGCGAAAAGATAAGCGCCAATGATGCCGAGCACGCTGCCGATGGCGGCTCCAATCAGGCGCCTCAGGCTCACCGCGCGCAACCTCCACTCGAACACGATGATGGCGGCGCCGATCAACGCACCGGCGGCGGCCTCCAGGCTTAAAGGCAGGTTGAAGGGACGAATGAGGCAGCAGATGACAACGACGATGAGAACAAACAGAAGGCGTATAAGTATAACGTCCACGAGAAAGACCTCTCTCGGGGGAGGTACCGCGCGAGCGATTGCCGCCCCCCGCCAGTCGTCCAGGGCAAATGATATTAAGATCCCAGCGCCAGCGTTCTATCCACGGAGCTGTATGAAAAAAATGTGCCCCGCGCCGGTCATAACCGGATTACTGCAAAAGTGACGGGAGCAGTATATACCCGGTCGGGAAGGGGAACCAGCCTTTAGCTTTTGGCTGTCGTTAGCACATGATATG
>PLIC01000245.1 GCA_003139995.1 Candidatus Acidiflorens stordalenmirensis
GGGGCTGAACACATCCGATGTCCACAACACGCCTATATGTCGAATGTCCGAACTGCCACAGACACTACCTCATAAAAAAAGGCGCGCTGACCTATAGCAACGGAGCGTACATTGAGAATGTTGCCGGTGCGCCTGAATGGCAGAGGTTGCTTTGTCCCTGTCGGCCGGAAAACCCCCACAAATTCAAATTAAGCGAAACCGTGCGATTGCACGTTTTTTCGAACGATGAAAGCGAGCGTACCCAATTCGTGGATGTAAAGAAGAAGGTTCCCGATGCGGGTCCTAGCAAAGCTAAGGAAGGCAGTGAGCAGAACAAAACTGACCCAAATGAAACATCCTGAGCTTCGCTGGAATCCAGGGCTTCAAGAATGGTTTTGCGTGAGGTGCGACCTAACCTCCGACCATAGCAACCGAGAGGACGCCGAGACCGAGTTGGAGCCGTTTGAGTGCGAGCTTCCGCCCACTGGCAGACGGAAGAAAACGGATAGCCAAAATCGAGAGTGAGACACTACCCAATTTTCACACCAGCGAGAGTATTTCTGTCGTGGGTTGTTGGTGAAACATTGCGATGTCACTCACTGACCGGTGCTCGGTTTGCTCAGGACAGCTCGGTGCGTGCGAGGGAATTCTCAGGGAACCTTTAAGGGATTTCTAAGCCCGCGCCTATGGGAGGCACTCTCGCGGGCCTTAGCGGGTGCGGCGGTCTCAGCGGCGGTTCTCCGAAGCCTACACCGCCGATGATCGGCAAGGCATTCGGCGCTGCCACGATTACGCTGAACGGCAGCACATCGTTGACCTTCAATCTTTCGAACCCGAATGCAGGCGCCACGCTGACCGGCGTTGGGTTCACCGACTCGTTACCTGCCGGGCTGGTCGTATCCACGCCCAATGGACTGACAGGCAGTTGCGGCGGGGGAACAATAACAGCTGCCGCTGGGTCGGGAAGCGTCAGCCTGTCTAGCGCTACTCTGGCCGCGGGCGCATCGTGCGGCTTCTCGGTGAATGTGACCGGCATTAGCGCCGGGACGCAGAACAATACGACCAGTGCGGTGACGTCGAATGAAGGCGGAAGTGGCAACACGGCCTCGGCCAGCATCACGGTGGCCGGGCCGCCGGGAAAGATTCTGCACGTGGTAGTGATCTTCCAGGAGAACCGCTCTACGGATAACCTTTTCCAGGATCCAGTGCTGATCGGCCGGGGCGCGGACATTGCGCAAAGCGGAAAAGACTCGCATGGCAATATCATCCCGCTGACAAAAGTCAGTCTCCAAGTGGACTACGACCCCGACCACAGTCACAGTTCATTCAAGAAAATGTGCGACCTAAATTCGGCGACCGGGCAATGTCAGATGGATGGGGCGGACTTGGTTCCGGTTGCATGCAATAAGGGTGCGACGGACTGCCCCGCGCCCGACTTGCAGTTTGGCTATGTGGACCTGGCGAATGTGCAACCCTACTTCCAGATGGCCGAGCAATACGCATTCGCCGACCGCATGTTCCAGACCAACCAGGGGCCCAGCTTTCCCGCGCATCAGTTCATCATTTCCGGCACATCGGCTCCATCGGCCGGGAGCAATCTGTTTGCGTCGGGAAATCCGAACGCGCACGGCGGCACGCCAGACGCCGGGTGTTACGCGGCTGTGGGGACCACGGTTGCGCTGATCGATCCGGCTGGCAGCGAGAGTTCCAACGATCCAATCTATCCGTGCTTTGAGCATCAGACGCTGACCGACCTGCTGGAGGCGAAAGGCAACACCTGGCGGTATTACACGCCCAACGGCGGCGGAATCTGGACGGGCCCGAATGCCATTGAGCATATCTGTGGGCCGAACGCGACGCCGCCCAATGCCACCGCCTGCGTGGGATCGGATTGGACCAACAATGTGGTCCTCAATCAGAAGCAGATACTCACCGACATTACCAACAACCAGTTGCAGGACGTGAGCTGGGTGATTCCGAACGGCCAGGATTCGGACCACGCCGGGACTGCCGGCCTCTCGGGGCCATCGTGGGTGGCGTCGATTGTGAATGCGATCGGCAACAGCCCCTACTGGGCGAACACGGCGATCTTCATCACGTGGGACGACTGGGGAGGCTGGTACGATCACGTTCCGCCGCCGCAAGTGCTGGTGAATTGCGCGCAGTGGGGATGCGGCTATGTGTACGGCTTCCGGGTTCCGCTGATTGTGGTCTCGCCGTACGCCAAAGCGCAGTACATTTCGCACACGCAACACGATTTCGGCAGCATATTGAAGTTCGTTGAGACCACGTTCAGTCTGGGTTCGCTCGGCTACGCGGATGTGGCGGCGGACGACTTCTCCGATTGCTTCGACCTCAATCAGACTCCCTTGCCGTTTCGGACGATCCCATCAGCTCTGAACGCGCAATATTTTCTAAACGACAAAACGCCGCCAACCGACCCGGACGACGACTGAAGAAGGCGGGAGTCAGGCGCAGGTTTAAGTGAGGGGTCAGGAAGCGCCCAGTACCGCGCCTTACAAGCCGCACCAGCCAGGGAGCACCAACATAAAAAGGGCGCGGAACCTCTCCGCGCCCCGAGTACTACAGATCAGCCAATTACAGAAACGTCCCTCACTGCACGGTCAGCGTCACCGTCGGTGAGGGATTTGTGGCGGGTGCGCCGCCCTCGGTTGCGGTTACGGTAACGATGTACGGCGCCGGTAACGCCCCGTTGCCAGTCGGGGTCAGGATGTCGACAGTGCCCGATCCCGGCGTCGTCGCCGCTGCCGACGTGGCCGTCACGGTGACTGTCGCTGGGCTGGGTACCGTCGCCGGCGCGGAGTAAAGCCCGGCGGAGGTAATCGCGCCATTTGCGCTCGTGCCGGTGACCGCCCAGGTCACTGACTGACTGCTGGAGTTGTTGACCGTGGCCGAGAATTGCTGCTGGGTTGCACTGGCGGGCCAGGCGTTACCGGTTTCGTTTGCATAAAGCTGCACTGTGTTCGGACTGACGGTTACGGTAACGGGTGGCGGCGTTGAGCTTCCGCCACCGCAAGCGATCATGAACCCGAGAAGCGCGAGCGAGAAGAACAAGAGCGCGATTGCCGAACCCTTCGATACCTTCTTACTCACCTTCCCGCGCATCAGGCCCAGCACCACGACGCCCGCGATGGGCAGCGTCAGTGGCAGCCACGGAGAGCGGTTGGGAGAGCGGTTGTCCGTTCGGTGGCGTAGTTCCGATCCCGTGCCGTGGTTCGGGCCTGCGCTTGTTATGGTCATTGAAACCGGAGTGGTGCCAGTCGTTCCACCGCCCGGAATCGAAGACGGAGTGAAGGCGCAACTACTGTTCGTCAGCGTCGGGTCAGCGGGAGAAAAGCTGCAACTAAACGTCACTGCGGCTGCGAAGGTACTTGCCGAGGTGGGCGTTGCTGTGAAGCTATAAGCCTGACTCGTCTGTCCCGCCAGGACGGTGTGCGAGGTGGCAGTGCCGGTGGTGCTGACAAAGGTGAAGGTGGGTGCCGTGACCGTGACAATAACTGCGGAAGAAGTCGAGGTCGCGTCCGTCCCAACGTAGGTTCCAGTGATGGAGTTTGAGCCCACCGTGAGAGCGGTGGTGGTGAAGGTGCCGGCACCTCCGGTGATGGTGGCCGTGCCGAGAGCGGTTGTCGAGCCATTGTCGTAGAGCGTCACGATTCCCGAAGCCGATGGGGGCGTTACGGTAATCGTTAGCGTCTCACTGGCTCCCTCGATGATGCTCGCGGCGGAGGGTGAGAGTGAAGTGGTGGTGGCAGTGAGGGCCTCGCCCCATGCCGTTGCCAGGTTGTTTGCATCTACCGAACCGAGGCCGGTCACCAGGTTGTAGCCGGTGGCGGAATCGGCGGCGGCGGCAAGGTACCCCATGGTTCCGCCAGCCGGGCACTGCAAGGCTGTGGGAAAGCCGGCGGGCGTGTCGGGCGCGCAATAATAAACGGTGTTGCTGCCGGGGGCGTAATTATCGCCGGCGGTGACCTGGTGAAACGCACTGGGATTGTAGGTCGCGATCTGGTACAGCGTTGGGTTGGCGTTGCTTAAGCCGGGTGCCTTTTGAAAGCCGCTCTGCACCACATATTGATTGAGCAAGGTCACGATGCCGGCGAAAATCGGAGACGCAAAGGATGTCCCACCGTAGAGGGAATCCCACTCCGAAATCGAGTTGCTAATGCCGCTGTCGCAGCTACTGGCCGTAGTGCTGCCACCAAGCTCGGACTGCGCCGTGCAAATAATGTAACCGGGGAAATCTGCCGACGCCAACAACGAGACGTCGGGCGTGAAGCGGACCGCGGAAACGCCGGGCGTGACGAGGACCTTGGTGGTTTGGCCGAGAATGCTCAGGTTCTGCTGCCAAGCCGGTTGCGGAAAGCCGCCGGTGCAGACTCCGCTGACGTTGGTGGTGTAGCAGTTGCTGGGGCCGCCGGTGCTGCTGAGGATCCACCAATCTTCCTGGAACGTCTGCGGGCCGGTGATGGGTACTTGTCCTGAGTAGACCTTCGGGTCGCAGTTGGCAGTATCGGAGGGGTTGGCGGCGCAGTAGTCGCCGAATTCCTGGTCGTCGTTCCAGCCATTTTCGGGAATGCAGGGGCCCTCGGGATTGGGGCACACGGCCGAACCACCAGTGGGCCCGTTGCTCGTGGTCCAATACGTGCCCGGGTCGGTTAACTCACTGAGTGGAATCATGGTGCCACCGACGCCAGTTACTTCGGGGCTGCTCGCGGGATAGTTCACGGCCAGCCCGCCGTCGGCCGGCTCGTAGGGCGGTAGTGGGGTGAAGGTGGAAGTGGTGCCCGGCGGGTTGTCATCGCAACCGGCCGCGCCACTGTCACCGCTCGAATTCATGAACGTGATGCCTTGCGAACTGGCCTGTTGCAGATAGCCAGTATCGGCGCTGAAGGCACCGTTCAGGGCTTCGCCCAGTTCGCAAATGCCATAGCTCATCGTGATGACCGGCGCCAGATTGTCGGTGATCGCTGTGTGCCACGCGTCCCAGACGCCGTCGGAGGTTCCACCCGAATTGACGAAAATGATCTGCGCGTTGTACGCAATGGCTCCGGACCATTCCAGATCCAGGTCGGACTCAGGCAAGTCATCTCCCTTTGGGTTCACGCCGGGATCAGCAGTGCTATTCAGAACATATTTGAAGTGGGGATCGTCGCAGGCCGTGATGATGTCGCTGGAGTTTGTCGTGCAGCTGAGCAGCGGAAGGGTAGGGAAGAAGCCGCTACGGAAATCATTGAGGTCGGCCAGATAAACGTCGGTTTGGCCCACGACCACCAGCTTTTGCCCCGTGCCATCGATCGCGGGTGAAGCGGTGTAGAGCGGGTTGATGTCGTAGATCGTAGCGATGTCACCGGGGGCGAGGAGGGGTACATATTCATTGTTGCCGATCGGGAAGCTGTAGTCAGGCTTCCTGTGCTGGAAATACGGTTTCGGACGGAAATCGTTCAATCCGCCGACGGCTGCAACGACACCAGCGAGCGCGGCGGGAATCGAGGGTGGGGTGGTGTTGGAGAAGTGCTTTTCTCCGCCGACGGCGAAGTTGTGAATCTCGGTCCGGAAGGCGTTCTCGGCCTGGGCGGCGGTTCCGCTGAAGGCGATCAAGTTGCGAGATCGGGCGACCTTGACAATGGTAAAGCCCTGGGACTGGAGCCATGCGGTGAGCTTCTGAATGTCGTTGGGGCTCAGCGCGAAGCGATCGGCGTACTGCTCGGGCGTGAGCCACTTGTGGTAGAGGGGCGAGCTGGGATCCTGCTGCTGCGCGAGCAGGCGGTCGATGGCCTTCTGCTGACTCGCGCTGGGTACGGTCTGCAGCGTGATGTAGTTGAGCTTTAACGACGGATCGACGGGGCCCTGGTCGTACTGCGGCTTTGCCCTCATAGGAACGCCCGCGGAAAGCTTGACGAGCTGACCAGAGACGATGGGGCCCGTGATGCGGTCGGGCGCGGCGGCGAAGCTTAGGGTCGAAAGAATCAGGATGCAGAGGGTAAGTGTCGAAAAGTTGGACAAGGACAGCAAGGCCGATGGCGAACGTCGCATGGTCACTCCGTGGCACAGCAGGATTATTGAGGGGCTTGAAGCATTATCAATGCTTTCTCCTTGTCAGATCAAGTTATTCCTCGTGGGGTTGTATGACTGGGAAACGATAGTTGCGAAGGTTGCAAGGTTTCAAGGTTTCAGGGTTTCAAGGCAAAACCTCGTGGCGCTCGATTCTTTGAAACTTTGAAACCTTGAAACTTTGAAACCTCAGACCATTACACTTCGGCCAGTTCTTCTTCCAGTAACTGCTTGTTGTAGAGATCGGTGTAATAACCGTTGCGGGCGATGAGTTGGTCGTGGGTGCCGAGTTCCACGATGCGTCCCTGGTGCAGGACGGCGATGCGGTCGGCGTTGCGGACGGTGGAAACGCGGTGGGAGATGAAGATGGTGGTGCGTCCGCGCATGATCTCGCGGAGATGGTTGAGGATTTTATCTTCGGTGTGGGTGTCGACGCTGGAGAGGGCGTCGTCGAGAATGAGGATGCGAGGGCTGCGGAGCAGGGCGCGAGCGATGGCGGTGCGCTGCTTTTGGCCTCCGGAGAGGGTGATGCCGCGTTCGCCGACGGTGGTGTTGTAGCCTTCGGGGAAACTTTCGATGTCTTGCGCGATGTCGGCGGCTTCGGCGGCGGCTTTGATGTCGGCGAGCGTGGCGTGGCCATCTTCGAGCAAATCTTCCTCCGACACTCCGAAAGCGATGTTCTCGCGGATGGTGTCGCTGAAGAGGAAGGTTTCCTGCGGAACGAAGCCGATGTGGCGGCGCAGGGAGTCGAGAGGGAATTCGCGCACGGGGCGCCCGTCGATGAGGACGGCTCCGGGCGCGGCGTCGTAGATGCGTGGGATGAGGTTGACGAGCGTTGTCTTGCCGGAGCCGGTGGGGCCGACGATGGCGAGGCTCGATCCGGCGGGGATGCGCAGGTTGATGTCTTTAAGAACAGTGGTGCCGTTGTAGGCGAAGTTGAGATTGCAGAATTCGATTTCGCCAAGGAGATCGCTGGTGGAGAGCCGGTCGTTCTCGCCCGGCTGGACGGGCGGGACGCCGGTCGCTCCACTTGCTTCGTCGGCGATCTCGGGCTGCTGGGAAAGAATTTCGTCGATACGCGCCATAGACGCGGTTCCGCGTTGGAAGATGTTGATGACCCACCCGAGAGCGATGACTGGCCAGGTGAGTTGCACCATGTAGGTATTGAAGGTGACGAACTTGCCGACGGAGATCTTTCCTAGCAGGACTTCTCGTCCTCCGAGCCACAACACGATCACGACAGCCGCGCCGAGCATCAGTTCCAGCGTGGGCCAGAGCATCCCCATCAGGCGGACCAGTCCGAGGCTGCGCCGGATGTATTCCTGGTTGGCGCCTTCGAAGGCGACAATCTCAGCCTGCTCCTGCACATAGGCGCGGATGACGCGTGCGCCTGAGAAATTCTCCTGGGCGCGGGCCGAGATGTCGGAGAACATGGCCTGAATGCGTTCGAAGCGCTCATGAATGCGGCGTCCGAAATACTGGATGACAATACTGGCGATGGGCAGCGGCAGAAAGGCGTAGATGGTGAGCTTGGGGCTGATGGCGAGCATGAAGCCCAGCGCGCCGGCGGTGAAGACAATGGTGTTGGCGGAGTACATGATGGCGGGGCCGAGCAGCATCCGGACCGCGTTCAGGTCGTTGGTGGCGCGGGCCATAATGTCGCCCGTGCGGTTGCGCTGGTAGTAGGAATAAGAGAGGCGTTCGAGGTGCGCGAACAGGTCGTTGCGCAGATCGAACTCGATATCGCGCGAGATGCCGATGACTACCCAGCGCGTCAGAAACTGGAAGATTCCCTTGGCCAGCGCGATGGCGACGATAAGCAGGGAGTAGGTGAGAAGTTTGTGGCGGGTTACGCCGTGACGCAGAGCGTCTACCGCGCGGCCGATCACTTGCGGAAAGAGAATCCAGATTCCGTTATTGAATAAGACGCAGAGTCCGCCCCAGACGAGACCGCTGCGGTAGCGCTTCAGATAGGGAACGAGGGGGCGTAGGCTCTTCGGCAGCATGACGTCTTGTAGATGAAATTGTAGCAGCGGTGGGTGCGGATTTTCGGAGCGCGGGTGCGAGGGCAACGAAGGTGGCAGTGAGCAGCAGCGCGGTCCAAAGCGACAACATGCCGGCGGCGAACATCAATCCGGAGTAGAGCAGGTCGGCGCGTTCCATTCGGTTTCTCCACTTTGAAGAGCCGGGGAAAAAGCCGGGCGAGGACGGAGGTTGGAGGTTCCGTTCCCACCCGGAAGGGAGAGAGACCCTAAACGCTAAAGAGCTAGTCCTCGGGGGGAGGCGGCATGTGCTTACTCATGCGTGCATCGCGCTTGGCCTCGAACTCAGCAAGCTTGGTTTTCTGATCGGCGGTCAGCACCTGCATCATTTCGGACTTGATGCGGGCGTGCTGGACTTGGAGTTCGATCATGGTCTGCGCGTTTTGCGTGGCCAGGGAGCGAGTCTTGGCCTCGTCGAAAGGACCGCTGGCCTCAAGAGTGCGCATATCGCTGTGATTCTGGCGCATCTGCTTCATCAGCGGTTCAAGGGTAGGCTTCTCTTTCTCCCAGATCGCCTTCACCTGGTCCTGTTGCGCGCTGGTCAGATCGAGATAGTCGGTGAAAAATCCGAACATGCGGCCGAAGTCGCCGCCGGGGCCACCAAAACCGTGCGGACCCTGAGCAATCGCGGCTGCCACCGCCAGTATCACAGCGGCGCCGATGGTGAGAATGCGGATACGTGTTGATTTCATTTGAGACTCCTTTTGACCTGCTTGATATCGTGGGTTCGGGAGGCAGCCCGAACGTCTATGCAAATAAGAACACTATTCTCGAAAATATGCGGTAAAGAGTCGGTCAAGCGCGGTAAAGTTTTGTAAAGGCGGAAAGGCGCTGTTCGCCTTTCGCTAAAAGCCAATAGCGAAGAGCCAACAGCGATTCCTCCGGTAATCACAAATCTTTACCGCGTGGAGGCCAACGAAGGTGTTAGATGATTAAAAGAATGGATCACGTACTGGTGGTGGATGACGACGTCGAACTGTGCGGCCTGGTGCAGGAGTACCTGACGGCCGAGGGGTTCAGCCTGAAGGCCGTCCACGACGGCGAAAAGGGTCTGCAACAGGCGCTGACCGGCGAGTACGCGCTGGTGGTGCTCGACGTAATGCTGCCGGGGATCAATGGCTTCGAAGTGCTGCGGCGGATTCGCAGCGTGTCCAAGATTCCGGTGCTGCTGTTAACCGCGCGCGGCGAGGACGTGGACCGCATCGTCGGGCTGGAAATCGGGGCGGACGATTATCTTCCGAAGCCATTTAACCCGCGGGAGCTGGTGGCGCGAATTCGCGCGATCCTCCGCCGAACCAAGCCGGTCAGGGCGGCAGATGTGGTGCCGGAGGTACTGGGCGTGGGCGACGTGGAACTCGATCCGGCAACGCGAACTGTGCTGCGAGCGGGGCAACCGGTCGATCTGACTTCTGTGGAATTCAATCTGCTGGAAGTTCTCCTGCGCGAGGCGGGGCGAGTGGTGACGCGGGAACGGCTGGTGAATGCCGTGCTCAGCCGCAAGTTCATGCCGTTCGATCGCAGCATCGACATGCACGTCAGCAAGGTGCGGCGGAAGTTGGGCGACTCCGAAGAGAACGGAGACCACATCAAGACGATCCGAGGCGTGGGGTACATGTTCGCCCGGCCGGCGGCAAAAGCAAAGAAATAAGGCGAAGAAATGAAGAGCCTCTTCCTAAAGATTTTTCTGTCATTCTGGGCGGCCCTCGCGCTTTCACTGGTGTTGGCGATTCTGGTGACGATTGCGCTGCGTCCAGCGCGGCGTGGAATCGAGAGCCAGGCGCCGCAAACTTTGGCGGAGGCGGTGAATGCTTACCAAACTGGCGGACAACGCGCTACCCACGACTATCTGGAAGAGCTTTGGCGCACCCAACACGTGCGGGCCTTTGTTTTCGATCCCGCGGGAAACGAACTCTCTGGCCGGCATGTGCCACCCTGGATCGAGGAGTCACGGGAGGGCGGGACGCAGCCGGGCGGGGCACAAGGCGGAAACCAGCGCGGCGGTCCGCTGCGCCACCGTAGTTGGATGGACAATTTTCTGCCGGACCGCATTATGCGGCAGGCGCTGACGCTGGATGGAAGACGATACACGCTGGTGTTGGAGCTGCCGCCGGGCCCGCGGGGATTTCTCGGGCCCAATGACATTCCCTTGCTGGGCATCGCGATCATTCTGTCGGGACTAGTGTGCTACTTGCTGGCATGGTCGATCACAAGTCCGGTGGCGCGTTTGCGGAAGGCGGCGCAGAGTCTTGCCTCGGGCGACTTGAGCGCCCGGGCGGGCGCTCCCGTGGGCGGCCGGCGCGGCGAACTTACGGAGTTAATGCGTGATTTTGACCGCATGGCCGAACGCATCGAAGGGCTGGTGGACTCGCAATCGCGGCTGCTGAAGGATGTTTCGCACGAACTGCGGTCTCCGCTGGCCAGGCTGAGCGTGGCGCTTGGGCTGGCGCGGCAGCGGGCCACGCCAGAAGTCGCGCCGGAACTTGAAAGCGCGCTGAACCGGATCGAAATCGAGGCCGACCGGCTAAATCAACTGATCCAGCGGCTGCTGACCATCTCGCGGTTGGAGTCGGGGAGCGACGGCCTGCACAAGACGCAGTTGTCACTGCGGGATCTGGTGGAGCAGGTGGCGCGCGACGCCGAGTACGAAACTCCGGGGCGCGGCTGCCGGGTAACGGCCGATGCCGCGGATGAATTTCTGGTGGACGCCGATCCCGACTTGCTCCGGAGCGCGGTGGAGAATGCGGTGAGGAACGCCACGCGCTATACTGCTGAAGGCACAACGGTGGAGGTGCGACTGGAGCGGCAGCAGGCCGCGAATGGCAATGGGGAAGAGATCGTGATTCGCGTGCTTGATTCCGGCCCCGGCGTTCCAGACGAAGCGCTGGCAAAGATATTTGAGCCCTTTTATCGACTGGACGATGCTCGCAACCGGCAGACCGGAGGGGCGGGTCTGGGCCTGTCGATCGCGGATCGGGCCATCAGGCTGCACGGCGGGCAGCTTCGCGCATCCAACCGAAAAGAGGGTGGGTTAGAGGTAGAAATCCGGATTCCGGCTGTTTCGCCTGTTTAGGGGTTTGCTCTTCCCGCTCATACCTGATACACAAATATATTTCAGCCACAAGCTTCAGTCTCCGTGACGGCTGGCGGGACATCGTCGGCGGACGGGAAGCGGCTGACTACCGCAATCGGCGAAAAGCGCGCCGAATGGGAGCCCCTTTGGAGAACAGATGTCGAAGAAAATAGGGTTAGTCGTTGCGCTCGGGGGCCTGTGCGCCCTGAGTTTGTTTCTGCTCAATTGTGGCAGTCTCTCTTCCCGGCCATCGGGAGTCTTGTATGTCGTAACCCAGGGGACTACCGCCCAGGGGGCTCCCGGCATAGGGAACAACGTGAGTTCCTTTGCCATGGATTATGACACCGGCAACCTGTCGCTGATCAATTCGAACGCCAGCACGTGCCCTACGGTGGCAACGGTCACCAATTCCGAACCGTGCGGACTTCCCCTGGACATTTTGCTCGACCCGATGGGCACGACGGCGTTTGTTCTGAATCAGGGCGTGCCGTGTGGGCAGGAGGGTGTGCAGTGTCCGGGTTCCTCCAATAATCCTATTGCGCCCTCGATTTACCCGTACACAGTGAACTCGGATGGAAGCCTGTCAAACCCCGGCACGGCGGTTACTTGGACCCAAGCACCCGACACCGCGGTAGCCATGGTGCGGGATGCCGCGGGACAGTTTTTGTTCGTGATCGACCAGGGCGTGTATCCTTCGCCGACGAACTGTCCGCCGGTTGGTACGATTAATCCGAGTGATCCGCAGTATGCGGGTTGTCCGTCGATCTCGGTGTTTACCATGCAGTCGGGCTCAACCACTCTGACATTGGCAAGTGGAAGTCCGTTCTACCTAAGCAAAATTCCGACCGCGCTCTCGGCCATTACGTTTACCCCGGCGGGTTCTACCACGGCCCAGGAACTTCTCTTCGTGACCAACAATCATGACATCTGTACGACCGGTTGCAATCCCCCACACAATGACGATACGGTGAGCGTCTATACCGTGAGTTCGTCGGGCGTCCTGACTGAGCAACCGAACTCGCCTTATGCCGTTGCCGCGGCCGATCCGATCTCGGTGCTCGCGGTCAACACGAGCGTGGGTGGCGAAACCGCCATCGGCGGCGTGTTTGTGTATGTGGGCCAGGGGGTTGGGGTCGGCGCGCTGTATCCGTTCCAGGTGTGCACGGCGGTCAATGCGACGGTCTGCACGTCGCAGAATGTGGCCGCTAATCTGATGGTTCCGCTGGCAACGTGTTCCTCGCTATCTTGCGAGGTACCGCCAAGTTCGGTGGGGCAGAAGCCGGTTGAAATGCTGGTGGATCCTACGAACAACTTTCTCTACGGTGTGAGCTACGGCTCGAACCAGGTTTTTGGATTTCGCATCAACACGGCGGCGGGCACGTTGACTCCGCTAAGCCCGGTGAGCCAGCCAACCGGATCGCAGCCGGTGTCGATGGCGCTGCACCCGACGATGGACATTGATGGAAACTATACCGGCCAGTTTCTCTTCACGTCGAACAGTGCATCGAGTAACATTACGGGCTTCACGTTGAGCACGACGACCGGAGCAATGAGCAATCCGATCACGGTGATCGCTCCGGCGGCGCCGAGCGGGATGACGGCGCACTAGCAGATCGGATGATCGGGTCATTGAAAACCCGCCGCGAACTTGGGTTTCGATCACCCGATCACCCGATGGCCACGTCACGCGATTCAATCACGTTGGCATCCGAAGAATCAAATAGCCTCCGATGAAACCGAAGACCAGGTCTGGAGACCAGGCCGCGACCGCAGGCGGAAGCTGGCTAAAATTGCCCATCGCCTCCAAGAAGCCCGAGATTATCCAATAGCCAGCGCCGATGCCAATAGCTGTCGCAATCCCTGCCACTGCGGAGCGCTTGCCGGTGGATAGCGCGAAGGGAATCGCAAGGACGGCCATCACCAGCGTGATCAGCGGGTAGGCAATCTTCTTTTGCAGTTGCACGCGCAGGCGCACCACGTCAAAGCCGCTCTGCTCGAGATCGTAAATGTAGCGGCGTAGTTCGTCGTAGTTCATTTCCGACGATTGTTTGATTTCCTTCTTGAAGTAGGCGGGCGCTTCGGCTAGTTCGGGGAAGGTGGCGGCATCGAACCTGCGATAGCTCTCGATGGCGGAGCCGCTCAGGCTGCGCTCCCACCCCTGCTCGTAAACCCACCGGCCCATGGAGTTCGACCAGTGCGCGCGGTCGGCGGAGATGCGATGCGTGATCTGGAAAGTGTGCGGATCGAACTGAAACACGGAGACGCCGCCGAAAACATCGCGTTCGGGATCGAAGAATTGATAGTAATAGATATCGGAGTGCTGGCCGAAGATCCACTTGCGGTCGGGCCGAAGGTAGGTTTGCGCTGGTTTGCCTTTGATTTCGTTGCGGAGCGCGTCCTGGCGCTTGTTGGTGTAGGGAAGATAGAGCTGGTCCGAGAGAAAGAGCACGCCGGCGACCAGGGTGGAGGCGATCAGGACCGGAACGACGATGCGGTAAAGACTGATGCCGGTGGCCTTGATGGCGGTGATTTCGTTGGAGCGCTGCAGCAGGCCGAAGGTGACCAGCACCGCCAGCAACATGCTGAGCGGCGCAATCGGGTAGTAAAGAAAGTAGGGCGTGACGTTGAGCAAGTATTCGCCTACTGTGAGCGGGGAGACCTGATTCCGCAGGATGTCGCCGAGCAACTCAAACAGGGTGAACACCAGCAGCAGCATCACGAAAGCGGCGACGATCATGGCGAAGTAGAGAGTAAAGTTGCGGAGCACATAATCGTCGAGGATGGTTGGGAAACGAAGATTGAACAAACGCCTGCGCCGGGGCAGATCGTGGGTGACGCCTTCCCTGAGGCCCGGGCGGGGCGACTCACCGTTCACGGGCAGCGCGTGCGCTGGCAGGTTGGGCGTCGGAGACGCGCCCGCCGCAGTCTTGAACCTCGCACTCTTAAACCAAGCGCGGAACCCCGCCATCTCGATCGGGCGGCGTTCCGATTGCCAGAGCAGAAAAACTCCTCCCACAAGAAACACGAAGTCGGCGAGCCAAACACCGGCGGCCGGAGACAGGCGTCCCTGTTTTGCAAAAGACACTCCGATCAAAGAAATCGAATAGTAGAGAAAGACCAGCAGAATGGTGATGACAAATCCGCTGGACTTGCCGCCCTTCTTCGACGAGAGGCCGAGCGGAATGCCGACCAGGGCAAGCACGATACAGGCGGTCGGCAGCGCGAGGCGGCCATGGTATTCGATCAGGTACAAGCGGCGGGTAATGGGGTCGGCGGTTCGTGCGATGCGGAGGAGGTCGGCAACTTTCATTTCATGCAGTGATGCGGCTTCGTGCTCCTGACTATTTTGTGACGCGGGGATCTGGATGGGGATGTCAGTGATCTGGAAGGTGGAGATCTGGTACTGGTCCGGATTCCTGGGATCGCTTTCGTGCGTAGAACCGTTGGTGAGGTGCAGGTCCAGAGTATCCGGCCCCTGGCTGACCAGCAGGCCTTCGCGCGCCAGGCTGATGCGCGGCGCGGATGGATCGGTCAAATCGGCGAGGAACACTCCCTTCCAGAGCGCTCCACCGGACATGGCTTTGACGTCCTGCACGTAGAGGATGATCTTCGGGAATCCCTCGTAAAACACACGGGGCTGGACTTCGAAAGAAGCCTGAGAAGATTTGAGGCGGTCTTGGAGCTGTCCGAGGGCGGCGAGCGAGCGGGGCGCGAGATAAACGCTGTTGCCGAGAGCGAGCAGCCATGCCACCACGACGAAGATTGAGATCACGCGCAGGAAGGTCCACACGCCCAAGCCGCTGGCGCGCATGGCCGTGATTTCGCTGTCCGCGGCCAGACGGCTGAGTCCGATGAGAATGCCGACCAGCACGCCCATGGGGATGGTGTAGGTGAGCGCGCCTGGGACGGTGAAAAAAAAGACTTCTGCTACGCTCGGCAGTGGGGCGCTGTTGCGGACCACCAGTTCGAGGATGAGGTCGAGAGCGCGGGTAAAAAGGACAAAAGTGAAAACGGCCGCGCCGATCAAGGCGTGGGAGACGACTTCTCTCAGAATATAGCGGGTGAGGATGCGCATCCGCAAGGTCGGTTAACTCACTGCGAGTCTAGCATGAGAAGGGGATCTCTGGAGGCGCCGCTCAAGCCCAACACCCACCACGAAGGCACGAAGCCACGGAGAAAATTGGCAACTGTGGAATTTGTAATTTGGTAATTTCAAACCCGAGGCCGACGGGTTTCAATTACCAAATTACCCGATTGCCAAATTGCAGATTTCTCTGCGGCTACGCTCTTTTTAGAAACAGCGCCCCCAGCGGCGGCAGCGTCAGTCGCAGGGAATAGGGGCGGCCGTGAGTTTTTACGGGCAGGGCTTCGGCGCCTCCCGCGTTACCGATGCCGCTGCCTCCATATTCCTGGCCATCGCTGTTGAGAAGTTCTTTCCAGTAGCCGCCCGCCGGCACGCCCACCATGTATCCCAGCCTGGGCACGGGAGTGAAATTACAGCAGACGAGAATCGGACTTTCGCCGTCCTTGCCTTTGCGCAGCAGCGAGATGATGCTGGCGGGCGCGTCGTTGCAGTCCACCCATTCAAAACCCTTGGGATCGTTATCGAACCAGTGCAGCGGAGATTCGCTGCGATAGACGCGGTTGAGTTGCTCGACCCAGCTCATGAGCCCGCGATGCAGCGGGTATTCCAACACGTTCCACTCGAGACTGCGATCGTGCGACCACTCGCTAACCTGGCCGAATTCGCAACCCATAAAAATCAGTTTCTTGGCGGGCTGCGCGAACATATAGGCCAAGAGCAGGCGCAGGTTGGCAAATCTCTGCCACTCATCGCCGGGCATTTTGCCGATCAGGGAGCCTTTTCCGTGCACCACCTCATCGTGGCTCAGGGGCAGGACAAAATTTTCGTGAAACGCATACAGCATGCGAAAGGTCAACTCGTTGTGGTGATACTGGCGATGGATGGGTTCGTGGCTGAAATAGTCGAGCGTGTCGTGCATCCAGCCCATGTCCCACTTCAGGCCGAAGCCCAGACCGCCGAGATAGGTGGGCCGCGAAACCATGGCGTAGGCGGTGGACTCTTCGGCGAAGGTTTGAATGTCGGGGTGCTCTTTGTAGGCTTCGAGGTTGAAGTGGCGCAGGAAGTCGATGGCTTCCAGGTTCTCACGCCCGCCGAATTTGTTGGGAATCCATTCGCCCTCCTTGCGCGAGTAGTCGAGATAAAGCATGGAAGCGACGGCGTCAACGCGCAGGCCGTCGACATGATACTTGTCCAGCCAGAACATGGCGCTCGACATCAGGAAACTGCGCACTTCGGTGCGGCCGTAGTTGAAGATCATCGTCTTCCAATCGGGATGGAAGCCCTGCCGTGAGTCGGAGTGCTCGAACAGGTGGGTGCCGTCGAAGAAGGAGAGGCCGTGGCCGTCGGAAGGGAAGTGCGACGGGACCCAGTCGAGAATGACGGCAATGTTGTGCTGGTGCAGGTAGTCCACCAGGTACATGAAGTCCTGCGGCGTGCCGTAACGCGCCGTGGGAGCGAAGTAGCCCGTGGTCTGATATCCCCAGGAACCGTAGAAGGGATGCTCCATGATGGGGAGCAGTTCGACGTGGGTGAATCCCAGCTTATTTACGTGGTCGGCCAGGCGGGGAGCGATCTCGCGATAGGTGAGCGGGCGGTTGTGCTCTTCGGGGACGCGCATCCAGGAGCCGAGGTGAACCTCGTAGATTGACATGGGCGCGTGCAGCGAGTTGACGCCTGCGCGTTTTTCAAGAAAGGCAGTGTCGTTCCAGGTGTAGTCCAGATCCCAGACCACGGAAGCGGTGCGCGGCGGTTTCTCGGTGAAAAGTGCCACCGGGTCGGCTTTTTCAGTCTCGTGGCCGTGTTTAGTGGACTCGATATGGAACTTGTACAACGTGCCTTTGACGACGCCCGGGATAAACCCTTCCCAGATACCCGACGAGCCGCGAGGCTGCAGTGGATGGGACCGCGGGTTCCATCCATTGAAGCCGCCGATCACAGACACCCGGCGGGCGTTGGGAGCCCAGACGCCGAAGACAGTGCCCTTGGTTCCCCCGGATTCCACAAGGTGTGCGCCCATCTTCTCGTAAATGCGATAGTGGGTGCCTTCGTTGAACAAATAAAAATCTTCGGCGGTCAGCAGGGAGACGTCGTAGCGGACCGGAGATACTTCCTGAGCTGGAGGTGTCTGCGTCATAATTTTCGCTTCGGGTCTAGTGTATTCGAATCCTGAGAAGTTGGACGGAAGCTCCAACGCCCAAGCACTAACTGCCAACGACCAACGACTAACAACGTTTTTCCTTCTGTGCTTCGCGCTTCTCCCGTGCCCAGCCTTCTTTCACGCTTTGGCGCGAACGCCCGAGCGCCAGCGCATCCGCCGGCACATCTTCCGTGATGCAGCTTGCCGCCGCGACGTAGGCGCCGCGTCCAATCTTTACCGGCGCCACCAGCGTCGAGTCGCTGCCGATGAACACGCCATCTTCGATNNCCGATTTCCGCGTCGCCCAGATAGCTGAGGTGGTTCGCCTTCGAACCCTTGCCCAGCTTGATTTTCTTGGTCTCGACGAAGTTCCCCACGTGAGCGCCTTCGCCCACGTCGCTTCCCGGACGCAGATGAGAATACGGCCCAAGCACAGCTCCCGCGCCCACCCGCGCGTCTTCCACGATTGTCCCCGGCCGCACCGTGACACGGTCGCCAATGACCGAATTCCCGATCACGCTGTAAGAGCGGATGCGGCAATCCGCGCCAACCTTTGTGTTGCCCAGCAACTGCACGAAGGGCTCAATCACGGTGTCGGCGCCAACCTCCACGTCGCTGTCGATCACGCAGGTGTGCGGGTAATAAATCGTTACGCCCGCCTCCAGCAGTTCGCGGCACTTTGCCATCCGCAGCCGCGCGTCCAGAACCACCATCTCCGCCCGCGTGTTGCTGCCCAGCACTTCGCCCGCATTCGGGGTCTTGACGGCAACCACCTTTTTGCGCGCCCGATGAAACACTTCCGCCATGTCCGTGAGGTAGTATTCGCCGTGGGCGTTGGCAGTGGAAAGACTGCCGATGTGCCCATACAATGCGGGCGCATCGAAGGCATAGAACCCGGAGTTGATCTCGCGGATTTTCTTTTGTTGCGCGGTCGCGGACTTCTCTTCCACGATTGCCCGCACCTCCGCTCGTCCCCCCGCGCCTTTGCGAATCACTCGCCCATATCCATAAGGATTGTCGAGTTCGGCGCTGAGCAAAGTCATGGCCGCTTTTTGGGCGGTGTGGAAGCCGCTGAGCTTTCGAAGGGTTTCGGGGGTAATCAGCGGAGCGTCCCCGGATAGCACGATGACCTGGTCGTACTTATTGCCCGAGAGCGCCTCGCGCGCCACCATGAGCGCGTGTCCGGTGCCACGCTGCTCGGCTTGCAACACGAAGTTCACGCCGGTACCGGCAACAGCCTCGCGCACACGCTCCGCCTCATGGCCGATGATCACAAAGATGTCCTGCGCGGGCACGACCTTTTCCGCCGTAGCAATCACATGTGCCAGAATCGGCTTGCCGCCGACTTCATGCAGAACTTTGGTGTGCTTCGATTTGAGCCGCGTGCCTTTGCCCGCCGCCATGATCGCGATGGCGATACGCGGCTGCTGCGGATTGGATCGGAAAGATCTCGACTTGATCTTCGTTTTTGCCGTTTTTACCATGTTCAGCCAATATACCGCGAAGTTCACCGTAGAGACGCGGCTTGCCGCGTCTCCGGAGGCTTAACTTCTGTGAATCCTGTTCAGAGAATCAACCCCGAATCGTCTGCCCATTCGGCGCTTGCGCCATCAGCGCCATCAGGTCGTGCGCGACCCGGTCGGTAGCGTGCCGCGCTACCTCTCCCTCGTCTAAATACTCACCCAGCAGCGGGCAGACACCGATCGCCTCGATCGCTTCCAGATCCACCACGATCTGCGAAGCTCCCTCTAGAGCATATTTGGCCTTCAGCTCTGGCGACGCCGTCTTGCGATTGATCAGGGTGTAGTCGAACAACTGGGCGCCAGCGTGTCCATTGAGTGCGCGGATGTGGTCCGCCGCCGTTAAACCAAGACTTTCATTGACCTGTGTCATCAAATTGCAAACAAATACTTTGATGGCATGCGATTCCATAATCGCTTCGGGAATTCCGCGCACCAGCAAGTTCGGAATCAGGCTGGTGAAAAGCGACCCCGGGCCGATCGTGATCAGATCGGCGCTGGCGATTGCTTCCAGCGTCTGGGGAAGCGGCTCCACGTCGGGAGGCACCAAGACCAGTCCTCGAATCTTGCCCTTGCTGGCCGTGATCCGCGTTTCGCCGCGCACCCGCGTCCCGTCTTCAAGTGACGCTTCCAGTTCCACGCTCGACATGGTTGCGGGATAGATATGCCCGCGCGTCAGCAAGATTTCCGAAGAAAGCCGCACCGCCTCCGCAAAGTCTCCGGTGATCGAAGTCAGCGCCGCCAGAAAAAGATTTCCGAAGCTGTGGCCTTCCAGTCCGGAACCCTTCTGAAAGCGGTGCTGGAAGAGCCTCGAGAGCAGGGCTTCGTCTTCGGAGAGCGCCACGATGCAATTGCGCACATCGCCCGGCGGAAGCATATTGAATTCTTTGCGCAGACGGCCGCTCGACCCGCCATCGTCGCTCACCGTCACCACGCCACACAATTCGCGAATGGTGGGCTGGCCGGAGATGGCCAGCGTCGGCGTCATGACGTAACGCTTCAGCCCCTTCAGCAGCGTGGAGAGACCGGTGCCGCCGCCGATTGCGACCACGCGCAATTCGAGGCCAGCCTTGCCGGTATCGGATGAGTTCGTGCGCACTTGGGGAAGCATACCGCCTCGAATCGCAGCTAAATGCGGGCAGCTAGTACGCGCTCGCTTCTTCCGGCGGCTCAGATTCGACGCCCGGATCTGGATACAGCAATTCGGTGAAGCGCGGATCTTCCGCCAGATTCTGGAAGTCTCCGTCATTCCGCGCCTGGAAGCGCAGCGCGGGCTTTATCTGAATCGCCTCGTTGAGCGTCTTGAGCGATTCTTCGACGTGGCCGGTCAGGCAATGCAACGCGGCTAGGCCGTACAGAACGTACTCCGCCTTCGGATTCTGCTTTAAGAGCTTGTCGAGCTGCTCGCGTGCCGTCACGTAGTCGCCCGAGTTGATCAGCGACACGGCATAGTCGTAATGCTCTTCCGGCGTTTTGAACTGCAACGTGGGCGTTTCCAGATGCTTGTCGCAGGTGAGGATATACACCTGAGCCCGGTCGACCAGAGACTTGTTCGGGCCGCCCAGCACCTTCTGCAGGTGGCCTTTGGCCTTCTCGAACTTGCGCTCCTGCATCGCGCGAAGCCCTGATTCATAGCTCTGCACCGCTTGGATGTGCCGTGGATCTTCGGCCGCTGGTTTCTTGGGTGTTAGCTTCAGTGCCATCAAACCGCCTTTGTTTCAAAAATTGAACTGGAAAAGCTCAAAATCGAACGGCGCGAAACTCCGCGCTCGCATGACGCACAACCTCAACCTTATATTTTACCTGAAGGCGCGGGATTGGCGAGTCACTGGGCGGATTCCCCGATCCAGTGAAAAGGCGCAGAACCCGCCCGCGCCTTCGGCCAAACGTCCTTCATTCTTCACGCAGGTGGGGCCTTATCCGCCCAGCTTCTCAAAGAGCAAGCAAATCGTCTCAATCCCGCGATAAAAATTCGGAATGTGAAACTTCTCGTTCGGAGCGTGCAGGTTGTCGTCGGGAAGCCCAAAGCCCATCATGACCGATGGAATCTTCAGCACATCCTGGAAATCGGTCACGATCGGAATCGACCCGCCGGAGCGAATGAACACGGTCTCTTTCTTGAACGTGTCGTGCAGCGCCTCAGTCGCCGCTTTGATGAAGCGGTTGTCGGTGCCGACCACGGATGCGGGGCCCGTGCTGTGGACTTTGATCTTCAGGTCGATCCCCTTGGGCGTGAGTTTCTTGACGAACGCCGTATAGCGCTTCAGGATGTCGTCCGGATCCTGGTTGGGCACAAGGCGCATGGAAGCCTTCGCCGACGCCCTTGCCGGAATCACCGTCTTTGCCCCCGGAGCCACAAACCCACCCGGCATGCCGTGCACTTCGAGCGTTGGACGCGCCCACGTCCGGTACAGCACCGAATATCCCGGCTCGCCCGTGAGCACCTTGGAGCCGACTTCGGTCTTGCGATAGTGCTCTTCGTTGAAAGGCAGCCGCTTCCAGGCCTTCAGTTCATCTTTGCTCGGCGCTTTGACGTTCTTGTAAAAGCCCGGGATCAGTATCTTCCCCTTCGAATCTTTCAGCTTGCTGATGATCTCGATCAGCGCAAACAGCGGATTCGGCGCCGCGCCGCCATACACGCCGGAGTGCAGGTCGGTCTTTGCCCCAACCGCTTCAATCTCCGTGTACACCAGGCCACGCAGGCCGACGCAAAGAGTAGGAATATCCGGCGCGAACAGTTCCGTATCGCAGACCAGCGCGAAATCCGCTTTCAACTTCGCCTTCTGTTTGCGGACGTACTCGGCGATCGATTCGCCGCCCACTTCTTCTTCGCCTTCAAAAATAATCTTGACGTTAATCGGCAGCTTGCCCCCATTGGCCTGCATCAGAGACTCGAGCGCCTTCACTTCCATCCAGAGCTGTCCTTTGTCGTCGACCGCGCCGCGCGCGTAAATGTTGTTGTTGCGCTCGGTCGGCTCGAACGGCGGCGTTTTCCATTCGTCCACCGGATCGGGCGGCTGCACGTCATAATGTGCGTACATCAAAACGGTGGGCTTGCCGGCCGCGTGCAGCCAGTCGGCGTAGAGCAGCGGATGTCCCTTGGTCGGGATGACTTCAACATTGTCCATCCCAATGCGGCGCAGCTCAGCGGCAATAAACTCTGCCGCCTTCAGGATGTCGCCTTTATGTTCATCGAGCGTGCTGACGCTGGGGATACGAAGAAGGTTTTTCAGTTCGCCGAGAAAACGCGGCTGATTATTGCGGGCAAATTCGACTGCCAGGGAAGCCATAGTCTGGTGCCTTTCTGGCGCGCTGGGCGCGCATTCTGAGATGATCGCTGAAGACGGATCAGTATATACCGGAAAGGCGTGCGCTGTAGAGAGTCATGAAACGCATTGACAGCAACCCGTATCTCACAAACAATAGGCTCTACAGTCCACTTCAACCGGAGGCAAACCATTATGTCTGAAGGCGAGCAACCAACCGTTTACCACCCCGAGCCGCAGAGCAATGTCGGCAAATGGATTCTTATAGCCCTGGCCGTTGTCTATGTCGGAGCATCCGCATTTTTCATTTACGCCCAGCATGGCAAGCTCGAAAAAGTCACGCAAGATCAAACCGCGAGCCAAAAACAAATTGACGATCTGACCAAGCGCATGCAATCCGCCGAAGCCGATTCTGAGACTTTGGCCCAACAGTTGGGCATGACCAAGAGAGAATTGGCGACGCGTGCTGCCGAGTTGCAGCGTCAACAACAAGTCGCATCGGCACGCATCGCGGAACAGGCGGAGGAAGAGAAAAAAGATGTAGGCGCCGTTTCCGGAGAAGTCGGATCGGTGAAGACCGACGTCGGCGGCGTGAAGACCGACGTGGCCGCCACCAAGGCGTCGCTCGAGGCGACCATCGCGCAACTGCAGCACACCATCGGCGATCTCGGCGTGCAGAGCGGACTGATCGCCAACACTCGCGGCGATCTGGAAGCCCTCAAACACAAGGGCGACCGCCAGTATTACGAGTTCACCTTATTGAAGGGATCGAAGCCGCAAGCGTTCTCGACCGTCGCGTTGCAGCTCAAGAAGACCGATCCCAAACGCGGCAAGTACTCGCTGGACGTTAGCGCCGACGACAAGACCATCGAGAAAAAAGACAGGAACCAGAGCGAGCCGGTGCAGTTCTACACCGGACGCGATCACATGCTGTATGAACTCGTGGTTTGGACGGTGGACAAGAACAAGGTCACCGGCTACCTGAGCACGCCGAAGAACGCTCCGATACCGGTCACCGCAACGCCGCAGTAATATCGCATTCGTGTAGAGACGGGGCTTGCCCCGTCTCGCTTCGCCGTGCCGGGGTGCCCCGCTCCTTGTGTCTGCGTTTTTTGCAGACACAGGGTGGGGATATTGACTTCCTATCCCCATCGCGGGCGCCCCAAACATCCGTGTATTTTGCGAACGTGTGGGTGCTGTACCACCCCACGCTTCTGGATATTTGGATATTCCCCGACGCAGTGCGTTTCCGGGTCTGTCAAAGGGACAATCCAGGAATCCCGCCGCTTGCCGCGTCCCCTGCCGCGCTGAGTTGAGCGACACTCCTGCTCACTGCCCAATAAGAGAGCACGACGTGACCAGTGCTGCGCGCGATAGGATCTTGTCGAAGACATTGGACAGGATAAGTGCGCTCAAGGTTGGTGCGACAGCTTTGCCAGTCGGCTAGATCAGGCCAATAAACGTAGATAACTCCATGGCGAACACCCAAAACGAGGTTATCGAAGTCCTTCTTGTTGTTCGTTCCAGCCTGAAATCGCTGCCACCCGTAGGCATAGTTCCGGTCCTTAGGAAGGACTTTCAGCTCAAGTAGTACCGAACGCCCAGACAACTCTATGGTGAAGTCAGGGCGGTCACCGGCCCTTTGAGTCTGTTGGTTTGTTCCTATGATGCTAATGCCGGAAATGGCGCGAAGAACAACGAGAAGCTCAATTCGAAACCAATCCTCCGCCGTTATGCCAAGACTCATCAACAGGTCAAGATAGTTCGCGCGAGCCTGGAAGTGCTGAGCTATTAGATTTCCGGCGAGATGAACGAATTGGCGCATCGCCCTCAGACCTCGCAAACGAAACAGCGCCCCGCAGCCGGGTGCCCCACACATTCGCGTTCTTTGCGAATGTGTGGGTGCGCGCACCAGCACATCTTTCGTGGGCATTCACGCTTGTGCATTCGCCATCAGCCTACGGCCGCGTCATCTTCTCCGGCTTCACGAGCGAATCGAATTCCTCACCCGTAAGATATCCCAGCTTCAGCGCGGCCTCGCGCAGACTGCTGTGCTCGACGTGTGCCGTGTGCGCGATCTGCGCCGCCTTGTCGTATCCCACTTTCGGAGCGAGCGCCGTGACCAGCATGAGCGAATTCTTCACGTACCAGTCCACCTTTGCGCGATCGACTTCAATGCCCTTGATCATGTACTCCACGTAGCCGTGGCAGGCGTCCGTGATCAGCGTGACCGAGTGCAGAAAGTTATAGATGATCACCGGCTTGTACACGTTGAGCTCAAAGTTGCCCTGCGATCCCGCGAATCCCACCGCCGCCGTCGCTCCGTGAACCTGTACGCAGACCATCGTCATCGCTTCGCATTGCGTGGGATTGACCTTGCCCGGCATGATGGACGATCCCGGCTCATTCTCCGGAATCGACAGCTCGCCCAGCCCGCAGCGCGGACCGGAAGCCAGCCAGCGAATATCGTTCGAGATCTTCATCAGCGACGCGGCCAGCGTTTCCATCGCGCCTTGCGCAAACACGATCTCATCGTGGGCCGAAAGTGCGGCGAACTTGTTGGGATGGGAGCGGAAGGGAAGTCCCGTCAGTTCCGCAATCTTCTTCGCTGCCCGCTCGGCAAATTCTGGATGCGTATTCAGCCCCGTGCCCACCGCGGTCCCGCCGATAGCCAGATCGTAAAGCCCATCGAGCGCCTGCTCCAGCCGCTTAATGTCGCGGTCTAAAAGACTGGCCCAGCCGCCAAATTCCTGTCCAAAGGTCAAAGGCACAGCATCCTGCAAGTGGGTGCGGCCAATCTTCACCACGTTTTCAAATTCCTTAGCCTTGGCCGCAATCGCATCGCGCACCGTCTTGATCGCCGGAATCAGCGCGTTCTTCACCCGCTCCGCCGCCGCGATGTGCATCGCCGNNGGAAACGTGTCGTTCGACGACTGCGACATGTTGACGTGATCGTTCGGATGCACCGGCTTCTTCGACCCCATCTCCCCGCCCGCAATTTCGATGGCGCGATTGGAGATGACTTCGTTCACGTTCATGTTGGTCTGCGTGCCGCTGCCCGTCTGCCAAATCCGCAGCGGAAACTGGTCGTTCAGCTTGCCGGCAATGACTTCGTCGGCGGCTTCGACGATGAGCTTCGCGATATCGGAGGGAAGTTTGCCCAGATCCTGATTCACCAGCGCGCAGGCCTTCTTGAGCGTGCCGAAGGCGCGAATCAGCTCCGGAGGCATCGTGTCGCGTCCAATGTTGAAATGCAGCAGCGAGCGCTCGGTCTGCGCCCCCCAGTAAACATTCGCTGGAACTTCGATCTTCCCCATGCTGTCGGATTCAATGCGGGTCTTCGTTTGGGTCGGGGCGGCGGGCTGCGCAGCTTTAGGATCGGTAAGAGCAGACATGATGAAATCTCCTGTGCGCCGGGCGTTTGATCGAAGCCGGTGCAGCCAGGCCCTCGGCTGGAATGAGGAACCGAACATTATACGGCGGCGTGGAAGGGTTTTCGCTCAAAATACCAGCGTTAGTGCATGCTTGCAGAACAAGTATCCACTCGGATACAATAAAAGGGCTTGAATACATTGCTTCGGTCGTCCGATTTCGATGCGTGGCTATCCCANNGTCTATGTTTTGCTGGCTGGCGGCGTAAAGGCCTCTCAAGCGAAAGATATTGCCAAAGCGAAAAAAATGGTTCGCGACCTCAAGAGGGCAAAACAATGAAGAAAACAACTTACAAACCATTCGACGCGGCGGCGTATCTCGATAANNGATTTCGATGCGTGGCTATCCCAGCTCACCGACCAAAAAGCAAAGGCCAGGATACTGGCTCGCCTTGCTAGCGCGACATTCGGAAATTTCGGCGATTGCGAACCCGTCGGCGAAGGCGTTTCCGAGATGCGGGTTCATGTTGGAGCGGGGTATCGCGTTTATTACACGCGAACCGGATCGACCGTCTATGTTTTGCTGGCTGGCGGNNGACGCGGCGGCGTATCTCGATAACGATGCGGTCATTGCGGAATATCTTTCGGCGGCTGCCGAAGACCCAAACCCCGAGGTATTCGTCGCCGCGCTCGGCCACGTGGCCAAAGCACGAGGCATGGCGCAGATTGCCAAAGACTCAGGCCTGGGCAGGGAGAGCCTGTACAAAACCCTGAGTGCAGGCGGACACCCACGCTTCGAAACGATTAATTCCGTCTTGCACGCCCTCGGCGTGAAGTTCGCTGTCGTTGCGGAGCGCGAGGGTTAGAGATAGGTCAACGCAGCGTCAGCGGGCCCGCCCAAGCGAAGCTTGGACACCCTCTGGGTTTTGAGAATGGGTTGCGGTAGGGTGGGCCACCCGCCGAGATGTGGGCCACCCGCCCAGCCCCCGATGGTTTCTACACAAATTCCCACGTGATCGTTGACTTGCCAAAGAACTGACGCCGAACCATCGGAAAGCCCCGATTCGGCGAGTGCAAAGGCAAGCACGGCGATTGCCTCGGAGCGCCCATCCGGTTTCTTCGCCAGCACCAACTTCTTCTCGGTGAGTACGGCTCTTGTCGTCAAATCCGATGACTGACCGTCGCCGCCCTTATTCGTCCGACTACCGCTTGAAACGCCTCGGCCCTTGGAAGTCTCACAGTGTAAAGTGCGAGGCGAGTTCTTCGATTGCGCCCCGGGCGTCGTTTCGGATGCCTTTTAGGTCATCTCCGCGAATCAGGTTTCGCCTGCTGTGGACGCTCAGGTCACCGAGAAACTTCAGGTTGGGTAAAGCGCTCTTTGTATTGCGGCTCAGCTTTAGGTCGGCGTCAGCAGTGGCTTTCCCAATCAACGCTTTCAATTCCAAATACTCGCCGGTGCTATCCTTTATTCTCGCCTCTATCTTGTGTGCTTCGAAGGCTTCAATGATGAGGCTTTCCACGAGTCGCCGCAACATCGCTGCGCACGCATTTGGGCAATTCTCGGCAAAGCACCGATTCGCCTCCTCCAGCACTTTTCTGTACACACCCGGCTTTAGGATTTCTGGCGTAATGAAGGGTACCGTTCCGACCCCGTGATTGGCTTCGGCTTCGATGGCGGCGCGCAGATCCGAGCCAACCTTGAAAACAACGTCGCGAATAATATCCTTAAGCTTGGTGGCGTTTAGCTCAAGCCCCTGCTCCAGTTGCTTGAGTGGGCCTTCGAGTGCATCTAGCTGCGCGGCCACAGCGGGATGCTGATCGTGTTGATAATTGGCTCTCAACTCAAGGAATTTGCGTCGAATTTCGACGAGTGTCTCGTGTGCCTTAACCGAATAGTGCGTGTGTGCGCCAAGCTTGAATCCGTGTTTGGCGGCTGTCTTCGCGAAGTTGCGCAGCGTGTTCAGGCCCGCCAACAAGTCCGCCGTTGGGTTCAGGCCGTCCGCTTCTACTGCCACGGCGTTACGGATTAAAGTACTTGTACGTTGTCTTGTTGCCATCTTTGACCTTTGACCTCCGCAATTCTCGTTCCCGAACCAGCTTCATTAGGGGACCACTCAAATCGGTGACGTCGTAGCGCCAGCCGTGTGTCTGGAGCTCCTCCCGTACCTCACCAATGCCCCGCTGTTCATCGAAGAAACCCTCTGCCTTCAATTCAAGTATTCGAGAGGGAACAGATCGAGGAACTGCGTCCTCATGGTGTTCGTTGTGCTGTTTGGCCTTCCGATTCTTACCACGTTGGTGACGAACGGCGGGGCCCTTGCCCACCGGCGTTGGGCCACCGCCATCCGCCAAGAGACGGTTCAAAATCAGCTTGAACGCTTCGACTCGCAATTCGCCCTCTGGCATTTCCGCTACCGCCAGTTCCGCCTTCTTGCGCGCTTCTATCAGTGTGTTCGCATCCATAGTTTTCTTACCCCTTTGTCTCAGTTTGGCGTGGTAGGTCGAAACGGACAGTTCGGTCACCGTGGTTTGAAAGCTTGTAACGACCGCGTTGCGACCCGTAGTCCACGAAGTCGTTTAGGCGCTTCGCATCGCGGATAGCTTGGCCAACCACCTTGGGCGGCCTCACACCGGCCCGGATGTACGCCTTTCGCATATCTTCCTCACTGAATTCGGAAATCCCCGATTCGGCGAGTGCAAAGGCAAGCACGGCGATTGTCTCGGAGTGCCCATCCGGTTTCTTCGCCAGCACCAACTTCTTCTCGGTGAGTACGGCTCTTGTCGTCAAATCCGATGACTGACCGTCGCCGCCCTTATTTGTCCGACTATCACTTGAAACGCCACTGCCAATATACTTAGCTACCTGCGCGTCGACAAATTCTTGCGGCCCTTCGAACGTTACTACTGTGTTATCAACAGTTATTGTGGCTCTCGCTTCTGTGGTCATGGTGCAATCTCCTTACCTATGATTATACTTCAAAAAGACATAGCATGCGCCATATTGTTATTGTCGCTAAGTCATTGGATTTGACGACAAGAGCCGTACTCACCGAGAAGAAGTTGGTGCTGGCGAAGAAACCGGATGGTAACTCCGAGAGACATTACGAGACGGGGTGGGTGGCCCACCCTTTTGGTTTTGGCGGGTGGGCCACTTTAATGGGGAAGTATAACGCGGGCTTGTCTTTGAAACATTGACCGAAATAACCGGGGGTGAGCCACTTCTCGCGCTTTTCGAGAAAGCCTGCCCTGTTTTGCCGAAGCCCCGAGCGAACCGGGGCCCCCAGTGCGCCCGCTTTTGGGCGATGGGGTGGGGGAAGCCGAGAGGGATAGCCGAAGGGTGGCCTGCCGTACCGCCGACACCGCCCGACTCCGCTTGGCTTCGCTTTAGGGGGCTGGAGGTTCTACTGATGAACTGACCGCGGGGGCTGACTCTCCATCACCACGCGCAGAATGCGGTTGATGCGCGTCTGATAGCCCTTGCCATGCCCCTTGAGCCAAGCGAGCACGTCCGCATCGAGACGAATCGTCAATTGCCTTTTCGCCGGGGGCCAAGCCGTCACTGCCTTTTTGAGAAATGTCTTGTCCAGCGGCGGAATGTCCGAATAGTCGATATCGGCATCCCGCATGTGGTCAATTCGTGCCAAGTCGCTTTTGATAGATTTTTTGTTCACGCCGGTTCCCCTTCCTCATGGAAATGATGCGCGTTCCCTCATCGCGCGGTGAATGGGCTATGACAACCAGACGCCCGGCCAGCAAGCCCAACGTGATGAGCCGCTCTTCCCCGTAGCCGAAGCGATCATCTTCAAACGTGACGCAAGGCCCGGAAAATACCTGTTCGGCATCCTCGAAGCTGAGGCCATGCTTGGCGAAGTTCTTCCGGTTCTTCGCTTCGCCCCATTCGTATTTCATTCCCGTTTCATTCCGAATGTAGCTCTTTTTGTAGTTACACGTAAACCTATTGTTTCTCTGCTGGCGCACTATTCGGGTCAGATCGACTTTACCGGAATCGCCATTACATCATCGACCAGCCCGACTTCCTTCTGCACGAACGGCTCCGCGTAGGTGACGCCGCCGAGCATTCCGTAATAGCGGGCCATGGATTCAATGCGCGCCCGAATCTCCTTGTGCGCGGGAAAGATTCCGCTGCCGGCCTGCTGATCGGTGAACTGCGACTTGTAGACCATCAGCGCGACCATGCGCGTTTCGAACTGCTCGGTGATATCCACGACAAACGTTGGCCGCACATCGAAGTACAGGCTGGCATAAATAATTTTGAAAGGACGATGAGGGCCCAGAATCCCAGGGGCTAAAGCCCCGGGTCCTTCGGCGGTCTCAGCGGCGCGGCTAAAGCCGCGCCCTTTCAAATCCTTGTCCAACAAATCTTGATTTGCCGACGCTTGGTCCACATCCAGTTTTGCCAAGCCGGCCAGAAACGCCGCCTCGTATCCGAGGACGGAGGCGGCGTAGTGATCGGGATGTCGCCCCTCCCAGTAGGGAAGAATCAGCACCCGCGGTCGCTGTTCGCGAATTACACGCGCGATCTTCAAGCGATTCTCCCAGGTGTTTTCCACGCGGCCGTCGGGAATATCGAGCGCGTGCCGCCACGAGACTTTCAGGATGCGCGCCGCCTCCGCTGCTTCGCGTGCGCGGTCTTCGGCGTTGCCGCGCGTCCCCATTTCGCCCTGCGTGAGGTCGAGGATGCCGGTGCGGTATCCGCGCTCGGCCATCTTGAGCAGAGTTCCGGCGCAGGTTTGTTCTACATCGTCACGGTGCGCGGCGAGGGCGAGAATGTCTAAGGGCATAAATGCGTCGTTGGTCGTTCGTCGATGCTCGTTCGTCGTTCGCGCGGTGCTACATATTGCGGTGTTTACGTCGTTCTCAAAATGGCTAATCGCTAAGAGCCAAAAGCTATTAACCCAGAGCGAACCGCGAACGACCATCGACGAACGACTGTTCCTAAGCTGCCGGCTTCGTCGTGCGCCTATTCGCCAGCGCGAAGGCCAATCCAAACATGAATAGCGCAAACAACACCAACGTCAAAAGGGACGCGGTCAGCGAGAATGCGCTGGGCGCTTCGGGATACATCAGCGTGCGCAGCGCCTCGACTCCGTAGGTCAGCGGATTGGCATACATAAGCCAGCGAATCCATCCGGACGCGCCGGAAAGAGGGAAGAGCGCTCCCGAAAGCAGCCACAGTGGGATCAGAAATAAATTGATGATGGCGTGAAAGGCTTGCGTCGAATCCATGGGCCAGGCGATGGCGAAGCCGAGCGCGGTCAGGGCGAACGAGACAAGGAACACGGTAAGGACGATGAGCCCAAACGAGGCGAGCGTAAAGTGCACGCCGACGAGCGGCGCGAAAACCAGAAAGATCAATCCCTGCGCGGTGGCGAGCGTGGTGCCTCCCAAAACTTTTCCCAGCACAATGGCCGCGCGCGGCACCGGCGCCACCAAGACCGAAAGCAGGAAACCTTCGTTGCGGTCTTCAATCACCGACATCATGGTGAAAATCGCGGTGAAGAGCACGATCATCACCAGCGTGCCGGGATAAAAATAATTTAGATAGTGCTGCTGGCCGGCAGCCTGTCCGGAACGAAATGAAGTCCCGAAACCGCTTCCGATGACGACCCAGAACAAGAGTGGAGAAGCGATGACGCCAACCACGCGCGCGCGCTGCCGATAGAAGCGTACGACTTCGCGCCACCAGAGCGTGAAGGCGGGCAGCAGGACTCCGGCGGATGCGGGAGCGGCTGCGGGGAAGGTGGCGGTTTGAGTTGCCATTGTTTTTAGTTTAGCAGCGATGGGTGTGGAGGTGTCAGCTATCAAGTAGTTAGCGTCGGTCAGGGGTGGACTCCGTCACTCACCCTTTTCGCAGCGCACGCGAAAAAGGAGTACCCGGCGAATCATCCTGTTGGCCTTGTCGTTTATCAGCCCAAAACACGAGGGCCGACCCATCGGCGATCTTCAATTCTGTTCAGAACCCGTCAAAGGTGAGATGCACGCGGCTAGGGGTGCCTCTAATGGCGTTGGGGGACACAGTGCGTGACGGTAGCATCTTGCAGCGCACCGACCTTTCTGGTTTCGACGCGGGCCTTCAACCACTTGCGCAGGGGTGCGACGATGCGTTCCTCGGGGTCGGTGCCTGCACTGACGTTGGAAACCCATCCTGGTACTCCGAAATAACTGGCGAAACTCAGTTGCTGTATGTGGCCGTCCCTAGCGACAGCAAGGGTAGTGAGTTCACCCTCTCTGAACACTTTTCCACTGGGAAGGTTTTGATGGGTGCTTGCCTTCAGTTCCGGGAGGTCGAGGAGTTCCTGCAACTGTTTAAGGTCGGCTTTGTTCAGTGAATCCTCGAAGGCTCGCACCTTAAGTTTGTCGCTGTATCTTTGCGAGCTCTTTTCCATGCGGTATCGGCCGGAAGGATATACGACGACGCAGGTGTCCTCCACCGTGCCTGCGGCAATGTGATTGAACTGCCAGCGCATGAGGAATGAAGCTTGCTGAGGTGTTAAAGCCGCGACCGGCGACGCGGGGCTTTCCGAACCTATCTGGCTTGATGGCCCGGGTACTTCGGCGTTTGATTTCTCAAGTGGACGCAGGCTGAGCTCCGTCTTCCGAGGTGGAACGCAGTTATTTCGTCCGCTGTACTCGTCGAGTGTCGTGTGCGAATGCCTCTGCAGAGCATCCATCCACTTAAGCAGCGGTGTGATGAGGTTGTCGAATGGACGACGGGATTCCCGATCAAGAAAGGTCAGGTTCTGAGTGAAAGGAGAACGAAGAATGCTGATGCGCAGCACGTCTCGCTCAGTTGTCAACAGGGGGACGGCAATGTTCTGCTGGGCGAGCTCGGCCAGTTCTCTTTCGCTCAGCACACGCTTAACGTCAGCAAGTTCCGGTTCGTCGAGCACGCCTTCTAAGGCTTCGAAACGGCTGCCGGTCTGACGTTCCAGATGAAACAACCCGTCTCCGCGAATCAGGGCGCACACATCGCGGTCGGATGTGGTGCGTTGCAGCCGCACCAGGAAGGGAGGGGCCGTCGGGTCGGAAAAAGCGGGCTTCTGCGTCTGGCCAAACGCTGGAAGGTTCACGACCAGAATGAACCAAACATATAGACCATGCCATTGGAGCATCATTACGGTCCTCGCTGCCTCAATGCCCTGCGCTGCCGGACGCCCCACGCCTGACGGTCTTTTGTCAAGGGTGGGATTCCGCAGCCGTGTACCGCTTTCACTTATTGCCTTTCTTTCTGCCGCTTTTGGGCGCTGGCTCCGCGTCTTCGCTCCAGAAGCGGTGGCCGGTGCGATGGATGAAGACGTCTTCCAGCGTCGGCTTGCTTACGCTTAGCGACTGGATTTCTCCGGGGAAGGCTTCGACTACGTCGGGGACGAAGCGATGTCCATTTTCAATTTCGAGGCGGACGTGGTTGTCCATGACGGTGGCATCGACTTGAAACTTGGCGCGAATGCGGCCGGCCAAGATTTGCGGGTCGCGCGCTTCGAGCAGAATTACGTCGCCGCCAATCTCGCGGGTCAGGGCTGCGGGCGTGCCTAGAGCTACAAGGTTGCCTTCGTTCAAGATAGCAAGACGATCGCAGCGTTCGGCTTCTTCCATCAGGTGGGTGGTGACGATGACGGAGACGCGCTCCTGATCGCGCAAGATTTGGAGATATTGCCAAAGGTCGCGCCGGGCGCCGGGATCGAGGCCGGTGGTGGGCTCGTCGAGGAGCAGAACCTCGGGATGGTGGAGCAGTCCTTTGGCCAGTTCGATGCGGCGCTGCATGCCTCCAGAAAAAGTTTCCACGCGATCGGCGGAGCGATCGAGCAATCCGACGCGGCTGAGGATCACGTTGATTCGCGTTTTGAGCTCGGGGCCGCGCAGGCCATAGAGGTGTCCCTGATGCCAGAGATTTTCGTAGGCGGTGAGCTTGGGATCGACGCTCTGGGCCTGGAAGACGACGCCGATGTGGCGGCGCACCGCTTCGGGCTGGCGAACGGCGTCAAAGCCGGCGATCATGGCGCTGCCTGAAGTGGGAACCATGAGCGTGGAAAGAATGCGGAAGAGAGTGGTTTTGCCGCTGCCGTTCGGGCCGAGCAGTCCGAAGAGTTCGGCGGGGCGAACGTCGAAGGAGACGCCGTTGAGCGCGGTGCGGTCCTGGTAACGATGGACGATGTCGCGAACGGCAATTGTGGGTTGGCCTGCGGCTTGGGCGGAAGGAACTACGTCGATAGCTGTTGAGTTCAGGTTCACAGAGTATTCTACGACGGGAACGAGGCGATTATCAGCGGGGGGGGAACCCGGGCTCTAATGGGGCCTCTGATTTCCCGTAGAGACGGGGCAAGCCCGTCTCCACGGGCGGACGAACTTACGGCATCGCTCAAGCGATGCCCTGATACGAAACACTCATCTCGACACGAAAGTCACGCGGCGACGGGCTTCTGATCCGACCCGGGGACGCGCTCTTCGAAAGCAACCGGGACGTGGCGCCAGACCTGGATGGCTAGGATGACGGTCGTCGCAAGAAGCAGCGCGCCGACGGCGACGTGGATGACGGTCGAGATCACCATAGGCAGTTCGGGTTGCGCGGCGTCTCTTCCCCACATGACGCGGGTAATGAAGGCGAGAAATCCGAGGCAGAGTTGCGCGACCATCAGGACGAGCATGGCGATTGCCGGACGGCGGACGGCATCGACGTGCGGGTAAACGGAGATGGCGCGAACGGCAGTCCAGGAGAGGACGATGGCGACGACGGCCGCGTTGATGACGTGCGGCCACCAACTTAAGCCATGGTGGCGGAACATGGCGCCGAGGATCAGCTGCACGTAAAGCACAAAAATCGACAGCAGAGTCAGAGTGAAAAGAGCGGGGCGGCGCTGGTCGAGTTCGGCGCGCGGTTGCTCTTCGACCCAGCGGCGTCCGGTGAAGACGGCGATCGCAACGGCAATGCAAAAGAAGGTCTGCGCCACAGCGGCGTGCGCGGTGGAGATGGGCGCGGGCAGAAAGAATAAGACGGTCAGTCCTCCAAGGATGCCTTGCGCGATCACGGTCGCGAGCGCAGCCAGGCCCAGAAGGCGCAACCAGAGGCGTTTTTCTGCTACCCAGGTCCAGACGGCAAGGATGATGGTAAGCAGTCCTATGAATTCCGCCACCATGCGATGGCCATGCTCGTACTTAATGCCGCCAACCATGAGGGGCATTTTGTAGAAGGAGCCGAAGCTGGTTGGCCAGTCGGGGACGGACAAGCCGGCGTCATTGCTGGTGACGAGCGCTCCGGCGACGATGAGGACGAGGGTAGCGCAGGCGGTGAAGCCGGCGAAGCGGTGCAATCCGCGATGGTACGGAATTTCGATGGCTTTCAGGATAGCCCCCACGGAAACCGGCGATACAGTGGCGCCCGGTACGTTTCCCGAACGCATTAGTTTAGCAGACCCCCTAGCGGAACGGGTTCACGATGTGAAGCCCATCGATTTCGCGGGATTCTTGCAAGTCTTCCGAGAAAAGAACACGACAACCGGCTTGCTTAGCGGTCCGCAGAACTAGAGCATCCCAGAAAGAAAACCCGTGGAGCCGGTGCAGGTCAATAGCGGCAAGGATGTCGGCCACTTCGGGAGCGGCGACGTCGAACTCCGCGAGCAGTTCGACCTTCCGGCGCGCTTTACGCGCATCAAACTTCAGCTTTCGCGTGACGGTAACAAAATACTCCTGGAGCACCTGCAGGGACACAACGCCGGTCCCCGCACGCCGATGCTCGTACACGAGATCGCGGGCGAGTCGTTGTTTCGCGGGTGCATCGTCATCGTCTGCATAAACGAGGACGTTGGTATCGAAGAAGCTACGAGCGGTCATGAATTTCGTTTCGATCAAAGCGCCAGCCTTGCGAGTGGCCGCCGCCCGACAGGCGCTCGAACTCCTCGATGCTGCGCTCAGGATCGTCGTCGCCGGCGATCTTTTGCAGGTAGTCGCGGATCAGTTGATTGAGGCTCTTGCCGAGAGCGTTGGCTTTCTTTCGGGCGCGCGCGACAGTCTGCTCGTCGATGGAGAGAGTGACATTCATGAACACAGTATATGTGCACACGTATCCAGTGTCAATATGAAATTAGCGAGGCAACCCTTTGTTGTGCTTGTAAGACACTGATTATAGACATCGTTATTTTCTAAACCGAGCAGACTTGCTCAGCCGTCCGAGACGCGGCAAGCCGCGGCTAACGTGGGTTTTCGATCACACGATCACCCGATCTGAGTTCATCTAGGCGCACCTTTGCCCTTCGGTTCCTGAGTTTCTTTCTCTTTGTCTTTCGCCTTGAGCAGATCCTTCAGTTCCGTCAGGAATTCCTGCACGTCTTTGAAGTCGAGATAGACGGAGGCGAACCTTACATACGCAACTTTGTCGTAGCGGCGCAAGCGGTTCATAATCAGCTCGCCGATTTCGCTGGTTTTGCGCTCACGCTCGGCAGACTCAATGACGAAGGTCTCCGCTTCATTGACGATCTGCTCCAGCTTGCCGATGGGCACGGGGCGTTTTTCGCAGGCGCGCATCAGGCCGTTGAGCACTTTTTGGCGGTCAAAGCGCTCGCGGCGCCCGTCTTTTTTCACCACCATGTAAGGGATTTCATCGATGCGCTCGTAGGTGGTGAAGCGCTTTTCGCACTTGAGGCATTCGCGGCGGCGGCGGATGGAATCCGCTTCCTTGCTTTCGCGCGAATCCACGACCTTGTCGTTTTCAAACCCGCAAAAGGGGCATTTCATGCGCTTGGCTGCACCTGAGAAATGAAAGATGATTGTAGCAGGCGGCGAATCGCGTGATCTGGCCATCGAGTGATCGGATGATCGGAACCCAAGTTTACGGTAGCTTCTTGATGACCCGATGGCCCGATCATCTGATCACCCGATTGACACGCTCCTTGCTCACGACGTGGTCTCAATTGCGGCGGCTTCTTCGGCCTGCTCGGTTTCTTCAGAGAGCTTGCGCAACGACAGGCGTTCGTGATGCGAGAGCAGCAGGCCGACGGGAACGACGGCGACGAACGTTACCAGCCACAGCATGATGCCGCAACTCGCGGCCAGTTCCGGGGGAACGTCGAAGATGCGTTGCAGGGCCGCGATGGTCGCCAACTGGGATCCGCCGCCGATGCCGGGCAATTGGACCAGGGAGCCGATCATGCTGGCGCCCATGAGCACCAGCACCTGCGAGCGGTGAATATTCAGAATGGCCACGCCATAGGAGTGAGCCACTTCCTGGTAGGCCACGATGATCATGAACCACATCGCGAGCGAGAGTCCGATGAGCGCGATCAGCGAGAGCGGGCTGTGAATGGTGTTCAATCCGCTGCGAAATTCGCGGACGCGGGTGGCGATCTTGTGTCCGAGATTGGCGGCGAGGTGAGAAAAGCGGCGCTCCACCCAATCGGCAATGCCCTCGCCCTTCCAGCGAACGGCTGCCGCTGCGAGTGAAATGGCCGCAACCGCGGCGACCAGCAAAAATCCACCTTCGCGGAAGCGGCTATAAAAGGGAAGCGAGCGTGGGCCGGCAGCGAAAAAGATCGCGCCCACCAGCAGTACGGTGAATGCGCCGATATCGAAGATGCGTTCGACCGCCCAGACCGCCAGTTGTGACGAGACGCTCAAGTTCTGGCGGCGCGCAATCAAATAAGGGCGGATCAGTTCGCCGGGGCGCCCCAGCAGCGCTAGGCCGGTGAAGCCAATGATGGTAGGCGCAATCAGGCTGGCGCTGGAGGCTTGCGGGCGCACCGGGCGAAGGAAGATCTTCCAGCGAATGGCGCGCACCGCGTAGGCGAGGTAAATAAGCGCGGTGCCGTGCAGAATGTGAATCCACTTCTGCGGGCGGGTCTCGCGGAACCGGGCCCAGTCAAAGTTTTGCCAGGTTCGGAACTGCAGATAAACCAGCACGGCCAGCACCAGGAAGACAACGGCGTAGACCACGTATCGTTTTCTCTTCATTCAGTTTTGTTCATTCCGTCTAGAGCGTATCCCTTTGTGTGGGGACGGGGGCTTGCCCCGTCCAAGCGGGGCATAGCCCCGCTTCCACACGATAGCCGGCAATTGTGTGGCCAAGCCGCCAGAATGAAGGTAAATGAGAGCGGAGGCAGGGTCAACGTGAGGATGGTCGACGCTAGGATGGTCAACGCGGAGGTTCGGCGGCAATGGCGGTGGCTGCGGGTTTCGGAGCCCGCTGGGCGCGGGCCGGGGCTTTGCTCGTGGCTTTAGCGGGGACCTGTTTCTGTTTTGCTTCTTTTTCCTGGGCGATCTTCTTAGCGTTGTATTCGTGGACGATGCGGGCCACGTATGCACGGGTTTCGCGAAATGGCGGCACTCCTTGATACTGCTCGACGCGCAGCGGGCCCGCGTTGTAAGCGGCCAGCGCCTTGACCAGATCGAAATTGTAGCGCTCCAGAAGTTCACGCAAGTAGCGGCTTCCGCCCGCGACATTGGCTTCGGGATCGAAAGCATTGCCGACGCCGAGTTGGTTGGCGGTCGAGGGCATCAACTGCATCAGTCCGAGGGCGCCTTTGGGAGAAACGGCGCGCGAGTTGAATCCGCTTTCGGCGTGAATGACGCTGTTCACGAGGTCGGGATCGAGATGGAAGGTGGCGCTGGCGGTATTCACGACTTGATTCAGAGCGAGCGCGGATTTCGCGGGCTGCGCCGGGGAGGAAATGGAAGCTTGCGATTCCGCAGGCACCGGCAATAGGAACTCCTTTTCGTATCCGGTGATCTCCTCGGTGGGCACGTCGGTAAAGCTGGAATCGTCGGCGGAGAAATAGAGGCGAGTCGTTGTTCCCATCACCAGGCGATGCTCGTGGCGGATGCTGAAGCCGTTGCGGAGGATCGCTAACTCGGAGGCGGCGGCGGGACGAACGAGCTGAGTTACGACTACCGCAAAGAAAAGCGCAGCGGCCGCGATTCTTACAGCCCGACCCATCGCTAATGGTCTTCTTCGAATCATTACAAGCTGCTCACAATCGTTGGTCCGACGATCACTGGTTCGCCGCTCTGGTCAACGACTACCGGTTCCAGCGCTTTGCCGTAGAGCACGTGCTCAATAGCGGCAGTTACTCCGCTTTCGGCATTCGAGCGGGTCAGCTTCCAGCCGCGGCTCCGCAACTCTTCCGACGCATTTCCCATGATAAAAGAGTGGCCGGCGAAGGCAAGCATTTCAATATCATTATAGTTGTCACCAACGGCCATGACCTGCTCGCGGGTAATGCGCCGGTAATTGGCCCAGCGCTCGAGCGCGTGTCCCTTGGAACAGCCGGCGTTGAGCACATCGACGATGGAAAGATCGCGGCCCGGGTACTCGGTGCGCAAAACTGTGATGGGCAGGCCGCAGGTTGCGAGGACTTGCAATGCGCGCTGCATGTCGGCGATGGGGCCGCAGAACATGGCCTGCACGGGATCGGTGGTGAGCGCGTCCTCGATCGGGACCACGAATTGGATGTATTGCATGTTTTTCTCCAGCCATCGCTGGATGCTGCCTTCGAGCTTGTCCAGGCGCTCGATCACGATGGTGCCCGGGCCTTCGCTGTCAAAAGTGAGAACGGTCTGGCCACGAAATTCTTGCATCACGCCTACGAGTTCGAGGCAGGTCCCCTCAGGCAGCAGGTCGCGGTGGAACGTTTCTCCGGCGAGGGAACGGGTGATGGCGCCATTGGAACTGATCAGCCAGAGATCGAATCCCAGCTGTTGAGCGATGGGCAGGGCAAAGGCGTGGCGGCGTCCCGTGACCAGGATGATCTCGATGCCTTGGGCGTGCGCGCGCCGGAGCGTTGTAAGATCGGTCTCTGAAATCTGAAATTCGGGGTTCAGCAGCGTGCCGTCAATATCGATGGCAATGAGGCGGAGGGAATCGGCAGGCACAGATAATTTTAGCATTGGAACGCATTGGCCCGGGCCGTAAAGCACGAGATCGCTCCCTTTGACCTTTTCTCGTCCTATGCGACAATCATTCCCCACGGAGGCTATCGATGAAATTGAGATTCCTTCTTCTGTTCCTGACCTTATTTCCGATCTCGTTGCCTGCCCAACCCGCGCCCGAAACCGGCAAGCCTTTCGTCGTCGAATACTATTACAAAGCTAAGTGGGGATATGCGGACGAGTTTCTGCGGCTGTTCAAGAAGAACCACTATCCGCTGCTGCAGAAGCAGGTGGAGATGGGCCGCATACTCAAGGTCTGGATGGACCAGCCGCGCTACCACACGACCGAAGACGGGCGCTGGGATTATCGCGTGACCATCGTGTTCAAGAACTCGACGGCCGCGAATGAGCCCTTCGACGAAGACGCGCTGAAGAAGCAGCTTTGGCCCGACCAAGCCACGTATGTGAAGGAAGAGCAGCGGCGGTTCGAAATTCTTGACGGACATTGGGACGTGCCCATCAAGAGCGTGGATCTGGATGGGAAGTAAAGCCGTCTCGAATACCGGCGAGGGAACACCACCCAATGCGCGGTAGACGCTATTGAAGTGCTTTTCCTGCGGATTCAGGCGTGCCCGTTTGCAAAAAGCCCACCGGATACGAGAACATACTCGGTTTGCATACATCCCACAGTTCCTACAAGGAAGCAGCCACAATATGGCGAAGCTGAAAAAGTCCTCCATGACAGTAAAGACAGCGGCGAAGACAGCAGTGAAGAAGGTAGCGAGTGTCGAAGTGAAGTCCAGTGTCGAAGTTAAGTCCGCTGAGGTCAAGTCCTCAAGCAATGCACCGAGCGCCACCGGCCACGCGATCGAGCCTGCCAAGGGCAAGCTGGGCGTGATGATTCCAGGCATGGGCGCGGTCGCCACGACGTTTGTTGCGGGCGTCGAAGCGGTGCGCAAGGGAATCGCCCACCCCATCGGCTCCCTCACGCAGATGGGAACCGTCCGTCTCGGAAAGCGCACCGATGGCCGCTCGCCGAAGATCAAGGAATTCGTTCCTCTCGCCGGGCTCAACGATCTGGTCTTCACCGGCTGGGATATTTTCGAAGACAACATGTACGCCGCCGCCCGCAACGCTGGCGTGCTGGAGCGCGACCTGCTCGCCAAGGTAAAGGGGCGGCTCAGCGCCATCACTCCGATGAAGGCCGTATTCGACCACAACTACGTCAAGAAGATCGACGGGCCGAATGTGAAGAAAGGGAAGAACAAGCTCGACCTGGCCGAGCAGCTTCGTCAGGACATCCGCGACTTCAGAAAGTCGAGCCGCGCCAGCCGGCTGATCACTATCTGGTGCGCTTCGACCGAGACCTTCATTAAGCCGAGCGCCGCTCATCAAAGCGTGAAGGCCCTCGAAAAAGGGATGAAAGAGAACGACGAAAATATAGCTCCCTCGATGGTGTATGCCTACGCCTCGTTGATGGAGGGCGTGCCCTTCGCCAATGGCGCGCCGAACCTGACGGTGGATATACCGGCGATGCACGAACTCTCGCATGAGCGCGAGCTTCCCATCTGCGGCAAGGACTTCAAGACGGGCCAGACTTTGATGAAGACTGTGCTGGCTCCCGCGTTCAAGGCGCGGCTGCTCGGGCTGAGTGGATGGTACTCGACTAACATCCTGGGCAACCGCGACGGCGAAGTGCTCGACGATCCCGGGTCTTTCAAGACCAAGGAAGAATCGAAGCTCGGCGCGCTGGAGCACATTCTGCAGCCGGCTTTGTATCCCCTGCTCTACGGCAATATTTTCCATAAAGTTCGCATCAACTATTACCCGCCCCGAGGCGACAACAAAGAAGGTTGGGACAACATCGATATCTTCGGATGGCTCGGCTATCCGATGCAGATCAAAGTGGACTTCCTGTGCCGCGACTCGATTCTTGCGGCGCCGATCGTGCTCGATCTTGTGCTCTTCCTCGACCTCGCGCAGCGCACGCCGGAGCTGCGCCGCTTGGGTATTCAGGAATGGCTGAGCTTCTACTTCAAGTCGCCGATGACCGCGCCCGGCCTCTATCCCGAGCACGATCTGTTCATCCAGTTGATGAAGCTGAAGAACACTCTGCGCCACCTGAAGGGTGAAGAGTTAATTACGCATCTGGGGCTGGAATACTACGACTAAAAACGGCTTGTGGAGGGACGGGCGTCCGCGCCCGTCCTTCGCCTGCACGGAGGGTTACGCCAAGTCCAAAGCCATTTTCAGAGCAGCATTGAGTTCCGCAATCTTAGTTCTGGACAATGAACCGATGTATTGCGTGAGGTCGGTTTTTCGCAGGCTGACTAGGTTGTCACACATGATCCAGCTGGAATGCTTAAGTCCTTCGGCCGGTCCGATGGCAACTTGAGTTGAAAGATCCTCGCTGGTGCTGAAAACGGGAGCGCAGATCACTGTGGAGAAGCGGGACTCGATCAGCACTTGTCGGCTCACCACGACGAAGACCCGATAAGACTTCGGATCGCCGTGCGGCTTGTGCACCCGGTATAGGTCTCCACGTTTCACGTTCGCCCCTGCGTCGCTTTCTTTGGGTCGGTTAGTCGTCCGCCACCTGATAGTCGAGCACGTCAGCGGCTTCGGTGTTCAGCCGATCGGCTGCCTGATTGATTCGCTCCAAGTCCCGCGCATTAGCCTGGGCGCGCACCTGCTCCCGCAAATACCGCCGCAATACGCGCTCAATGAATGCGGAGCGCGAACCTTGCGGGCCGGCCAGGCGATCAATCCCGGTGAGAATCTCACGCGAGAGTGTGATGGAAGTCTTACCTTTCATACTACTATCATACTACCTAAATCTGTAAAGTCAACGTACCCTAAGGTTGGAGCGTGCTTGTGAAACGGGGGCAAGACGCCCGTCTCTCAGAGCTATTCATCTGTGTCGTAGGCGTTTTTCAACCACCTCTTCAGTTCGTCGTCAATATCGGCCTTTGACTTGATCTCGATCCTCCGCGTGATGCGGTCTTTCTTCTCGTAGCCGCCGGTATCGATCAGGCGCTTGGTCGTCTTCATGTTGCCCAGCGCGAATCCGAGATCGATTCGCGTATTCGTCGACGGCTTGATCTGCGCGAACACGTGATTACGATAGAACGGCACCATCGTTTTGCACGGGCACGCCTTCACGTCGTTGCCGAGGGAAAACCCGAGCTTCAACAACTGCTCGTACAGCGGACGCAGCGCAGCGCGCCGACCGGAGTACTGCGCCTCTACCCATTCGGCGGCAGTTTTCAGATAAGCGTCCGGCGAGTCTTCCTCCGTACCTTTGCCTTCGAGGCGCTCCGCGATCCACGACGCGGAATTTGTGCCCAGCTTGTGTTCTTTCTTCAGCCACTCGCGGCGTTCTTTTTCCGTCGGCGGACCGTACTTCTTCGTGAAAGCGATCCATTCTTCGAGCGGCCGTCCGGTTTTCTGCGGCAGTTCTTTGATCCATTTCTGAACCATGGCCACGCCCGGATGAACGGAATACGGGTTTTGTGTTCTTGCGGGAGGCATTGGGAACTCCTTGGCACTCGATAACTCGCACAACATGATACACAGCCCCGATGCCAGCTCGCGATAGAATCTTTCGATGGCTGATAAGAAGCACGAAGCTGGACACGACACACGTTACATCCAACTACAGAAGAATTATTGCTTCGTCTGCGGCACCAGCAACCCTGACGGCATGAAGCTGCGCTTCACCTATGACGAAGATCGCGACTGTTTCGTGTGCCGGTTCCGGCTGGGCAAGCGCTACACCGGGCCGCCCGGACACTGCCATGGCGGCATCATCGCGACCATCCTCGATGAAGCCATGGGCAAAGTGAACAAACTGCGTCATGTGGCGGCTGTGACTTCCGAAATCAAGGTGAATTACCTGAAGCCGGTGCCGCTGAACCGGCCGCTGCGCGTGGAATCGCGCGAAGTGAAGGTGAAGGGCCGGAAGCACATCAATATGGCCGAGATCCTGAACGAAAAAGGGGAAGTGCTGGCGCGCAGTGAAGGTGTGTTCATCGCGATCGATCCGCACCGCATGTTCACCCGATTTGCGGACCGCTAGAGCTCGTGTAGGGACGGGCGCCCTCGAGAGCCTGCCCTGAGCGAAGTCGAAGGGTCCAAGCCGAGCGCACCGGGGTGGATCAGCTCGGCAGTTGCCTGTGGCCACAGCAACTCTGTGATTGCTATAGCAAGCGATCAGGGTACCGCGAATCGTTAACCGGCTGTAAAATAAAGTACAGGAAGAGAGTATTCCCATGTCGCAGAACAACGGACACACCAGCACCAGCCTCCGCCTGAAGACCGGGCTCGCCGAAATGCTCAAGGGCGGCGTCATCATGGACGTTACCACCGCGAAACAAGCGGAGATCGCCGAGCGGGCCGGAGCGGTCGCGGTGATGGCCTTGGAGCGCGTTCCGGCGCAGATTCGCGCCGAAGGCGGCGTCGCGCGCATGGCCTCGCCGAAAATCATTCGCGAAATCATGGCTGCCGTCTCGATTCCGGTCATGGCCAAGTGCCGCATCGGTCATTTCGCCGAGGCGCAGATATTGCAAGAGTTAGGCGTCGACTACATCGACGAGTCCGAAGTTCTTACTCCCGCCGACGAAGCGCATCATGTCGACAAGCACGCGTTTACCGTGCCGTTCGTTTGCGGCGCGCGCAACTTGGGCGAGGCTTTGCGGCGCATCGCCGAAGGCGCGGCCATGATTCGCACCAAGGGCGAGGCTGGCACCGGAGACGTCGTGCACGCCGTCCGCCACATTCGCCAGATCGTGCAGGAGATGAAGATTCTCACCGTGCTCGGCGAAGAAGAACTCTATGCCAAGGCCAAGGAGCACCAGGCTCCCTACGAACTGGTGAAGATGGTGGCGCGAGACGGCAAGCTGCCCGTGCCCAATTTCTCCGCCGGCGGAATCGCCACTCCCGCCGATGCCTCGCTCGTCATGCAGCTCGGCGCGGAAGCTGTCTTCGTTGGCTCCGGTATCTTCATGAAGAACTCGACCGAATTCGCCGACCCCGCGGAAGCCGAGAAGCGCGCCAAGGCAATTGTGCAGGCAGCGACGCACTTCAAAGACCCTAAAGTATTACTTGAAGTCAGCGAGGATTTGGCAGGCGCCATGAAAGGCCTAGCCGTCTCCACCCTAGACGAATCCCAGATGCTGCAGACCAGGGGATGGTAGCGCTGGGGGCTGGCCCACCGCATCCCTCATCTCAACTCCCGGGGTGCCCCGTCCTGGTGTCTGCGTTCTGTGCAGACACAGGGCGGGGATTTTGACTTCCTATCCCCACCACGACTCCCATCTGTTCTCTCTTCCGCGCCGTCCACTGCGACTCAATCTCCACCACGCCCTCAACGCCTGACATATAGTGACGAAAACTGCTCCACGCCCAATCCTCGGGACTTCGGACCAGACCGCGCTTCACCGGATTTCGGTGCAGGTAACGCAACTTCTCGATCCGCTTGGCCTCGCTCCAAACATTGACGTCGTAATATCGCGGCTGCCACAACAGACCGCCCTCCGGCGAGCGCAAGCGCCGCGCCACATTCTGCTTGAGCATTTGCAGCGCCACGGAAAGCTTTGCCCGTTCCGGTTCGCTCATCAGCAAATGAACGTGTTCGGGCATGACCACGTATCCAGAGACGTAAAATCCATACCATTGCCGCGTCTGCTCGAAAGTTTGCTCGAAGATGTCGCGGGCGCGCGCCGTGCCAAGAAGCGGAGCGCGTTGATAGCAGCTAAACGTCACAAAGTGTAGACAGCGTGCTTCCTGAAAGCGCTTGAGGCCCCACGGCATGTTAGCATCGTAACCCCAGAGCCTGCGCTGCGAAGACCACAGCCGCTAAAATACCCCATCATTCTTCCACAATTGGGAAAGTCAAAGTCCCCGCCCTGTCGCAGAAAACGCGACAAGAGCGAGGCACCCGCTGAGATCCAATGGTGGAAAGGGTGGGCCAGCCCCTCTTTTAAGACTTGACAAATCTCAGTTATGCCCTATTCTTCTGTTTATCCCGTATTTGGGTTTTCCCCGAGCGTTCAGTCCGAAAAAGAGAGAAACCATGAGCGGGTTTACGTTTCGGCTGCCGATCGCAACGTCTGACTTTCTAAACGACCTACCGAAGTCGGCGAAGACCTTTCTCAGGGAAGGCTTCAACGTCCTTGCGCGAATCGAATCGCCTCAACCCATCACAAGTATTATTTCGGAGAGCGCGGAGTCGGGATCGGAGCCAAAAGCTACTGACCTGGCTTCGAAGTTCGGACTGAACAAAGCCGACAGCTAATTTCTGGTTGGTATCATCAGTTTTCTAGGGCTGCTCGTGTCTAAACCAGGAGAGCCCGAACCAGTACCGACCATCGTTGACGCTCTGCTTTCGGCTGAGATTCTCGACAAGAACGCTCAAGCCGCAATTACAGCAGTACTCAATGAACTGGAGCGCGATCGTTCAAGTGTATCGTCTGCGTTGAGACGCGCCAGTCTCGCGACCCGCTTGCTTCCTTCGCTAACGGACTTGAGCTGTGTGGTGGACATCAGGATTGGATTTGATAACGACGAGATCGCCTTGGCCGTCCCGGTAGTTCTCATGCACATTGACACCGATTCGAACAACCAAGAAATCTGGTTTCAAATGTCCAAAGGGCAGCTTAAGACGGCGATCGAGGACCTCACGAAGATCCTGTTGCGTGTTGAGGCTGCAGAAAAGTGGTCTCAGGGGTAATCTGCGTGATTACTACCGGCTTTGAGATGCCGAGCTTCACCTTAGCGAAGGTCGCATACACCGCCATTGGTGCGACTGTTTACTGGGGCTTGGCCGGGCGCACGAAGCTTAAGACTTTTCTTCTGCCTGACATTCTTAAGCATCTTCCCTGGAAGCAAGCTCATCCTATCCTGGAGTTTCTCCTGTTCTTGACGATGGGATGTCTCGTAGGAATCGGCTTTACGGACCCAAGTAATCCGCGACAAGCGATTACCGCGGGGATGGGGTGGACAGGGGTGTTCGTGAGACGAAAGGGCGGTTCTTAGCGTAAAATCTAGAAAAGGTATTTTCACGATGAACGCAAGGAAATATGAGGTTTTGACAAGAGCTTTCTTTTTGACGGCCATCGTGTCTTCGATGCTTTACGGCAAGTTGGGAAGTCTCAACTGGATAGCCATGGGGATAGGAATCGCGGCGGCGGCCGGTGCGGCAGCGACGTACTTCTACAACGCATACAGTTCGGACAAACCCCGAGAAGAAGCGGCACCCCAGATTTCGAAAGAAGCTCTAGTGCAAGTTGTTCTTGCCGAGGCACACGAGATGCGGGTCGCTCGAGATGCGCGGATGGTGGCAGCAGAGCCGAAGAGAGGATTTCAGGCAACCCTCTGGCGGGAGAGCTTGCGTAGCTCGGTTGTTGAGGAAGGAAAACGCGGCCGGTATTACATGGTGTTTGCCGAGTATCAGAAGCATCTGAACGAAGGAGTGATGCGACAAGAACGGCTACGCATTCGCGAGCGACGGATGTTTCTAGATGAAGTCGTGGAACTCGTGAACCGTCTTACGCCAACCTGTGAGGTACAAGTGAGCTTAGCAGAGAGGCAGCTCACAATCCGGCCCGTTCGCGGTTTAAAGGGTGTTAATGAGCCTGCGGAGCTCTCAACTCCAGTCGCCAGTTTGCTGAATTCTGAGACGAGTCGGCAGGTCAATTAAGGGGCTGGCCCGCCCTTTCACCCATTTCAACTCCCGAGGGTGGGGGCTGGCCCACGCTTTCCGTCGTCTCACTCCCGAGGGTGCCCCGTCCTTGCGTCTGCGTTCTTTGCAGACACAG
>PLIC01000253.1 GCA_003139995.1 Candidatus Acidiflorens stordalenmirensis
CAGACCAACTTGCCAAAGGCACAAGGCTTCCCAGTTCTTCAGAGCATAGTCGATGGCGTCCCCCATCGGACTCTTGGGTAGCGCATTGCGCTTTTCCGTTTCGAGATACTTCTTGAGGTCATCCAGAATCGGACGCGACTTAGCCTGGCGCAGCGCCGGGCGATGGTCAGCATTCAGTTTGCGATCCCGAGCTTCGCGCTCGATCTTGTACAACAATCCCACGTAGGCCAGCACGACCGTGGCGCGACATACGTCCGATGTCTGGGCCTCATAAAAGTACCTTCTCGTGTGCGCCTTATCTTGAGCTCAAGATATGGCGCATGCGAGACGAAAAATATACGAGGCGCAGTCGTCCGACGTGATGCGCTCGACGGTCCTGCGGGCCTACATCCGCTTGCTCTATGAGGTGGAGTGCGAAGCACGGGACCGCAAGCTGAGCGGCGACGAACGCCGGGTGCTGCGCCAGGCGCGATCCCTGCCGATACTCGAAGGCATCAAGGCCTACATGGAAGCGGAACGGCCGAACGTGTTACCGAAGAGTCCAGAGGGCCAAGCCATCGCCTACACGTTGTCAAACTGGGACGCTCTGGTGCGCTACTGCGTGAATGGCGATCTGGCGATGGACAACAACGGCGCCGAGCGCAGCCTGCGTGGAGTTGTGGTGGGACGTAAGAATTGGATGTTCTATGGCAGGGACCGCGGCGGACGCACCGCCGCCGTGCTCACCAGCCTGATCGCCACCTGCAAACGGCTTCGCGTCGATCCGTTCGCTTATCTGCGGGATATCTTCGCGCGCATCAGCACCCACCCCCAGAACCAACTCGACGAGTTGCTTCCCGACCGGTGGATGGCGCGCACGGTCGTTCCAGCATGACCAGCCGGCACCGTCAACTGGAAGTGATTCGACACCCAGATTCGGTGCTTAACCGGCTCCACAGCACTTCTTGAACTTCTTGCCGCTACCACAGGGGCAACGCTCGTTGCGACCGACCTTGGGCTGGGTGCGACGAACGGGCACAGTCGTGTACCCGCTCGACAGTGACTCCGGCAGGTCTTCTTCGGCATCTCCTTCCCCCTCGTAGTCTCGTTCCGCTTTCCGGAAGCACTGCATCCAGCCCATGTTCTTGGCTACATCGGTGATTAGTGGATCGCGGTACCGCGCCCGTTTCATGGCGCCTTGCTGGCCTAGCGCCTGAGCATGTTCAATGTCCTGCCAGTCGATGCTGCCTGTGTCCACCAGGCCTTCTTCGTAGGCACGGCCGAGTTCGTCGATAGCCTCTTGCGGCCAGAGATCGGCGCAAACATGGGCCAAGCCGTCCCACTGCGCGCCCGGATTCCGCTCCAGCTTCTTGAATAACTGGAGAAAGTACGCCACGACTTCGTCTCGCGTACGCTGACGAGTGGTTACCAGCGAAACCATACCCTCCATTGCGACCGAACGAACATATTCGTTAGCTTGCTCGTTCTCGATGAGCGCGGTCAGGCCGCTGAAGTCTCCGCCAGAAACCGACGCCAGAATCCGGCCCAGATCCTGCGTCACAACGTCGCCCGCCAACTCGAACGGAAACTCGCCGGGACGGGAGAAGATTCGCACCAGTAGCGGATAGGTACCTGTCTCCCGAAACAGCGCCAGCAGATACAGGGCGTAGATGTGGATCATACGTCCGTCATCCGCTAGCCACGGCCCGGGACTCCTGTCGATCTCCTCGAGAATCTCAAGGAATCGGGGTATTACCTCCTGCCGTCGAGCGATGACCTCGGCAACAAGGTTTCCAGGAAACGAACCGCGATGCCGGTCCAGACGCGCAAGGAGCTCTTGGATGTCCATGACAACTGTCAGAGTAACATCTAGAAGTAGTCCATGAATCGCTGGCTTCCGCTTAGGGGTTAACGGGATAGCCAGCGCAATAAGCTAAGGAGATGGGATAGCCGGACGAATACCGTTGAACCGCGTTCGTAGCGTTGGCTAAAGACCTCGAACAGCAACTCGGCGCCGGACTTGAACAGCGGCACGAAGCCCAGTTCATCGACGATCAGCAGTTCGTAACTGGCCATCTGTTTCTGGTAACGCAGCAGCCGCTTTTCGTCCTTGGCTTCCAGCAACTCGTGCACCATCGCCGACGCCGTCGTGAAGCGCACGCGATGCCCGCGTTGGCAGGCCGATAAACCCAGGGCGAGCGCGAGGTGAGTCTTTCCGGTACCGGAGTTCCCCAGCAGCAGCACGTTCTCGCGCCACTTCGTCGCACTCGCGCAAAAATGTGGGCAGCCGCAATTGCTTCAGGTGATGTTCCAGCAACACCTGTGGCGCGTCGTTGCCAGAGGGCATCACAAGGTCGCTCATCGCGTCACCTCGCCACTGCATGTCTCCGAAGAGACCCTCTGCGCGGAGAGCCGTACAGAATCGAGGTCTGGACACCACCGAAATAGGCAAAGGCCTGAACGTGGCCTTCCAGAAACGCTTCCAACTTCCGTGCAACGAACCCAGGCCCATCGTCGGAGCGTGTGTGCTCCGGCACTCTTTGCGGCAGCATTACGTCCGCCAGCGTCTCGATAAGATCGTAATTATTCAATTGTCGCGCGACGCGCAGTACCGGGCACTTGCGAGTGTACTCGTCGATCAGCGTCAGCACCCGCAACGTACTTGGCAACCAGTGCCTGCGACAACCGGAATCCAAGCTTCGACAGTTCCCCGTGGATACATGGCGCCCCCCAGCCGGATTAGCCAAGCTCATCCTTTGGATCAGATCAATGACTTCGCGCAATACAGAATGTCGGCCCAACGGATAGCGACTCTGCCACTTCCAGTACAGCCGGAATCCCTTTCCGTGCCAGGCGATCACGGTTTCGGGCTTAACCATCACCAATGCCGATTGCCAGCCGCTCTACAATCGTGAGAACCATAGCCACAGGAATCGATCAGCGCAACTCAAACGCAGCCGATGGCCACGGCTGGAGCGCTGAAGGACCAAGAGCTGATGTCGGAGGGAAAGAATCTCAGCTTGAAGCGCTGCTCGAGTTTGAAAGGCTACCGAGCTGATGAAAACAGCGAAAGAATGATTGTGAGCATGTCGCCGAATAGCTAAAGTGACGGCTGCCTAGATTCAAACCGGTTCAGTGAGAACGGGGTTCTTGGTAGGGACAGGGGACATCGTGAATATGCGTCTGCTCACCAGATTGTCGCTGGGACTCGTCCTCATGCTCGCCGCAAGTTCAACGGCCCTTGGCAAGGCCCCTGATTCTTTCGGCCAGCCTCTCAACGATATCGTCGCCGTTGGACGCGGAAGAGGGGAAATACTGCTCGCAACCTTGGCAGAACCAGTCGAACGGCTACAATGGCGTTTTCGTGAGATTCCGGTCTTCCCATCGAGCACCGCCATCCTCAATGTTGAACTTGCCACCGGCGGCACAAAGGCCCTCGTCGTCTTCGCCGACGGTGCACCACGCGTTCTCGATCTCACCGAGCGCATTGCCCGGATCGGTGTCGGTGATGTATCTGCCTCCCAGCATCGCCTGCCCCACCAACTTTTCCCTTACGCGGCGGAGGGAAGAGTCTGCCTGCTGGACGATTTGGGCGAGTCCGGCGAAAGACCGTGCATGGAAGCTGCGGCTGCTTCCGTCCACGGGGACGGTCGAGTGCTGTACGCATACAAGGACGGGCGGCTGGTGGTGGTTTCCCCCCAAAGTGGCAGCGAGGAACAACTCCCCTATCGGGTGCCGCAAGGCGCGAATTTTCAATTGTTGGCAGGCCATCAAGGAGACACGAGGGATTTTCTGGTCCTCGTGACCGAGCCCGGCACGGACAAAAACGGAGAGACTCCAGTTTTCGTGACAAGGATCATTGATCCGCGGCTGCCAGCCACCTCTCTGGGGCAGTTTACGAATCCTACGGTCGCGGCACTATGCGCACAGCTTGAATTCACCGGCGCCATCTCTACGACACCGAGAGCCAGTCTCATGGAGCAGTTGAGTGAGACGACCCTCGAAAGCCTGGCGGCACACCTCAAGGACCAGACGCATTCCGCCGAAGTCACGTGGTCATTCTATCGCGTCACGGCCAACAACGAGCTCTATGCGCCCGTCCTCGAATTCGCCGACAATGAACCCGACTATCCAAGTGACGTAGACATTTGGCAAGAGATCATGCCGCTGGCGCACGGCAGCTCGAGAAAAGATTACCAAGCAGCCTACGCATCCTTGGGCGACCGACGATGGTCGCGTTGCACATCCTACGTGCGCACGCTGTCCTACCCTGGGACCTGGTTGATGGAATACTGGTTTTATTACCCGTTCGATGAAGGCAAGTCCCACCCGCACATCCATGATTCCGAGCACCTGTTTATCGAAGTGGACAAGCTTGGCGGAACCGTTCGGAATGTCTTTGCCTCCGATCACGATTCCTTTGTTCCAAACAATCTCTATTCAACGCTGGTCAAAGATGCGCCTCCCGTGGCGCTTCCACTCTTCGCGATGGTCGAGCTTGCAAAGCATGCGATGGCGCCGGACTTGAACCACGACGGGCGCTTCACACGCGGCGTCGATGACAATTTGCACAACGAACTGTACACCTTCTGGGGCATTCGTGATCGAGGCAGCAAGGTGCATTTCCTGATGGACCCGTATCTTGCGTACATGAGCCTGCCACGCCACCGGGACGGCCGCTTCGCCCTCGCGGATGAGGAAGCCCTTTTCCCTGGTCTGGATGTGCCCTCCGAGCACTTGGTGTGCATGCTGCGCCCCTTCCCTGATGATCCGCCGTGCGTGCACTGTGACGGCGCAACTGCGGAAGCCGGGATAGCGCAATTGGAGCACCATCCCGATGCGCAGACTCCAGAAGCCATTTACAAACCTTTCGTTGTGCCGTGGCGCGAGGTGCGTGTGGGCGTGGGGATTTACGACTGGTCGGAGGGTAGGGGAGAGGTGTCTTTGGGACTTGCCGGTGATTTTCGCCATATGACGGGAGGCCTCTTGCCGGTTCCAGCCCGGCTGGCGCTGGAATTTGGTTGGAAGCCACTTGCCAAGGACATTGCTGTGCACTTGGACGGTGTAAGCACCGCAGTGTTCAGCAGGTCAACGTTGTATGCGGGCGTGGGTCTTGAGCGCCTGATCACTAACACGCAGGGGTTCTATTTTGAAGTGACGCCCAAATGGGTCGACATCAAAGAGCGAGTGATAGACGGAGTGGTTTCGCCTTCCGACCTCCACTGGCAATATGGTGGAGTATCCTATCACACCGGGTACGTTCTGGAACTGCCGAGCGCGCACAAAGGCAACTTCACCAACTACATCGGCGTTGTGATTCGAGACGCCCCGACCTACCCCATTTTGTTTGAATGGCGCGTCAGCTCGGGATTCCTGCGGCGAAGAGGCCGGCACGACTTCGGAGCCCGCCTCAAGGATCGTAACCCTTACGAGTAAGTGACGGTTCCTGGTCGAGGCAGGCTCCTTGTGAATTGGCTCTTCCGGCATTTTAGTGGCTTAAGGAGCCAGGTCCAGACCGCCGCAGTGGAAGAGGATTGCAGCTGCGAAGTTCTTCTTATTGCGGAAGCCGCGTGCGGTGTACTTGACCCACTGGATCTT
>PLIC01000125.1 GCA_003139995.1 Candidatus Acidiflorens stordalenmirensis
CATTTTAACTTGTTAACAACAGTTAAATATTACCAGAGTTAAATATTACCAGAGTGCATGTCCGATCGGATAACCTCCCCTTTCAGAACCCTTTCGCCGAATCCAGCAGAATCGTGACCGGCCCTTCATTCACCAGTTCCACTTGCATAGTTTCCTGAAAGCGTCCGGTTTCCGAGCGCAGGCCGGCGGCGCGGATTTTCTCCACAAAATATTCGTAGAGTTCGCGCGCCTCGTCGGGCGGAGCGGCCGCGTCGAACGATGGACGCTTGCCGCGGCGCACGTCTCCGTAAAGGGTGAACTGCGAAACCACCAGCAGCGCGCCTGCAACCTCCGCGACCGACAAATTCATCTTGCCGCCGGCATCTTCAAAAATGCGCAGGCCGATGGTTTTCTCGGCAAGGTAATCCGCGTCGGCGCGCGTGTCTCCCACGCCCACTCCGAGCAACACCAGCAGGCCGCGGCCGATCTCACCCGTGATCTCGCCGTTGACACTAACTCTGGCGCGGCTCACGCGCTGCACTACGGCGCGCATTTAACGGCTGGCCTCGGCGAGAAGCGTCTCGTGTGAAACGGGTGCTTGCGGGACGACAAGCAGAGCTGGAATTTTCACGTTCAAATCGTGACATGAGTTCGGCGAGTTGAGCAAGAGAGGAAGACAAAACAGTACATCACAACGCTGTGGCGCCATTTCCGGCTGAGGCTTGTGGGTTTTGCGTTGACCCTATTAGCCATGGCTCCTACAATCCGAGTTTCTCCGCAAGCGAACTTTTTTCAGGGGTTCAATTCATGCGATTCATTTCGACAAGAAGTTTTTCTTTCCAATGTGTCTGGCTGGCGATGGCGCTGGCCTCGGCGATTGCGTTCGGGCCATCGGCGTTCGGACAATCCGCAAACACAGTCCATCACGACGTCCTGATCAAGAACGCCATCGTGATGACGGTGACGCACGGCAACATCACGAATGGCTCGATTTATATCAAGGACGGCAAGATCGCTGCGGTCGGCGAAACGGTGAACGCGCCCCCGAGCGCCGCCGTCGTCGTCATCGATGCCGGAGGGAAGTACCTGACCCCGGGAATCGTCGATTCACACTCGCACATCGCGCTCGACGACGACATCAACGAGGCCACCAGCCCCATCACGCCGCACATGATGATGAAAGACGCCTTCGACTACCAGGACAAGGCGATCTACCGCGCGCTGGCAGGCGGCGTTACCACGTCGCTGCTGCTGCACGGATCGGCCAACATGATCGGCGGGCAGGCGGTCGTCATCAAGCAGAAGTACGGCGCGTCGCGCGACGAAATGCTTTTCCCAAGCGCGCCCCGCTCGATCAAGTTCGCGAGCGGCGAGAATCCCATGCGACTCTATGGCAGCCGCGATCAACTGCCTTCGACGCGCATGGGCAATTTTGCCGTGCAGCGCGAAGCTCTCGTCCAGGCGCAGGACTACATGCGCGAGTGGGACGCCTATAACGAGAAGGTCAAGCGCGCCGATAAAGACGCCGCGCCGCCCAAGCACGACCTGAAGCTCGAAGCCCTGGCCGACATTCTGCGCGGCAAACTCATGGTGCAGATCCACATCTATCGCGCCGACGAGATGCTGACCGAAATCGCAATGGCCAAGGAATTCGGCTACAAGATTCGCGCCTTCCACCACGCTCTTGAAGCCTACAAGGTTGCCGACCAGCTTGCAGCCAACAACATCGCCATTGCCACGTTCTCCGATTGGTGGGGCTATAAGCAGGAAGCTTGGGACGCGATCCCATGGAACGCCGTGATGGCGATGCGCAAAGGCGTGCGTGTGGCGATCAAGAGCGACTCCGGGGACTTCGCCCGCCGCCTCAATCAGGAAGCCGCCAAGACCATGCGTTACGGCGGCGCCACCGAAGAAGAAGCCTTGAAGATGATCACGCTGAATGCCGCGTGGATCGTCGGCGTGGATGATCGCGTCGGTTCGATTGACGTCGGCAAGGATGCCGATCTCGTGATTTGGGACGGATATCCGCTGTCGAGTTACGGTGTGCCCGAAAAAGTTCTGATCGATGGCGAAGTGTATTTCGACCGCTCGCAACCGGGCCTCGGAACCACGCACTACAAGGAGGGAGAATGATGCAGCCGTCAGCTTTCAGCTTTCAGTTCTCCGCGAGATGCAGATTCGTTGCTTCGCTCGGAATGACAATCCTTATTGTGATGGGATGGGCGGCCGCGCAGGACCAGCCCGTGGTTCTCAAAGGCGGCAAGCTCTTGACCGTCACCCACGGCGTAATTGAGAACGGCGCGATCATCATGCAGGGCGGGAAGATTATTGCGGTTGGTGCGGCGAGTTCCGTCAATGTGCCGAGCGGCGCGCAGGTCATCGATGTGACCGGCATGACCGTCTATCCGGGCCTCATCGATTCGGAGACCAATCTGGGCCTCACGGAAATCTCCGCCGAAATCACCACGAACGATCTGGTCGAAATAAGCGACGAAATCATGCCGCACATGCACACCGCCGAGGCATTCCACGCGGAGTCGGCGCTGATCCCGGTGGCTCGCATGAACGGCATCACCAACGCCGTGGTCGCTCCCGAGGGCGCGGACACGCTGCCCGGCCAGGATTCTTTTATTCAATTGGCCGGAGCCTCCGCCACCGAGATGCTGCTGATCCGCGATAACGCCATGCCTCTCAACTTCACCGGTGGTGAGCGCCGCAACAAAGGCGGTTTCGACAAACGTAAATTTCCGTCGACGCGCATGGGGCTGGCGGCGCAACTGCGCCAGGCCTTCCTCGATGCGCAGGACTACAAAGCGAAGTGGGCCGACTACGAACGCAAGAAAGCCGACGCCGCCAAGGATAAAGACAAAGACAAGAAGCCCGAGCCCACAGCTCCCAAGCGCGATCTCAAGCTGGAAGCGCTGCTCCCTTATCTGGAAGGCAAGAAAACGATTGTGCTCGCGGCCGAAAGCCCGAGCGATCTTGAAACTGCTGTCAGTCTGGCAAACGAGTTCAAGTTGAAGTTCGTGCTGAACCATATCAGCCACTCGCAGCCCGTTCTCGACTACGTAGCCAGCCTCAAGGTGCCGGTGATCGTCGGGCCGATCTACGAAGCTCCGAAAGAAGACGAGCGCTACGACACGGTTTACAGCCTTCCGGCGCAGCTCTACAAACGCGGCGTCAAGATCGTCTTTGCCTCCTACTCGGCGCACGATGTGCGCAACCTGCCCTACCAGGCCGGCTTCGCAACCGCCTTCGGCCTCCCCTATGACGAGGCGCTCAAGGCGATCACCATCAACGCCGCCGAAATCTGGGGCGTCGGCGACCAACTCGGCTCCCTCGATGCCGGCAAGACCGCCAATGTCGTGGTTGCAAACGGCGATCCGCTGGACGTGAAAACCGATGTGAAGCAGGTCTTCATCGGCGGACGCGCAGTCCCGATGACCGACCGGCAGACCCAGCTAAGGGACGAGTATTCGAAGTGACGACACGAGCTTGTCGGTGGAGAGCCTGGCGTCCCCGCCCGGCGGAACGGGCGAGACGCCCGTTACTCCACCGCCGCGGTTTGACCGCTGTCGCGCCGCCAGTTAGGATTCGGTAGTGATCGCGGCACAGACCAGTTTTTTAGTTGCACCTTTGCATACTTTTCCGATCCCTTTTAGACTACTGGATTCGACTTCATTCGATCGATTGAGCAAGATGCAGTCGTAAATCAGCAAACGCCGGCCCGGGACCGGGCCCGCGATTCCCAGACTTAGAAACGAGGAGAACATGGCAGCCGTTGATGAAAAAGTGAAACAGATTATCGTCGAGCAGTTGGGTGTGGATGAGGGCGAAGTTACGCCCAGCGCTTCGTTCGTGGATGACCTGGGCGCCGATTCGCTCGACACCGTCGAGCTCGTGATGGCTTTCGAAGAGGCCTTTGATATCGAAATCCCCGACGAGGATGCGGAGAAAATTCGCACCGTGTCGGATGCCGTCGAGTACATCGGCAAGAACGCAAAGGCGGGCAAATAACTTGGCACGAAGGGTCGTCATTACCGGCATTGGCCTGATCTGCTCTGTGGGCACAAAGACCGACTCGGTATGGCAGGGTCTGCTCGCGGGCAAGAGCGGCATCGACCGCATAACCGGGTTCGACGCATCAGCATTTGCCTGTCAGATCGCAGCCGAGGTCCGCAACTTCGATCCCCTGAATTTCATCGAGAAAAAAGAAGTGAAGAAGATGGGGCGCTTCATCCACTTCGCAATCGCGGCCTCGGATGAAGCGATGAAGATGTCGCAGCTCCAGGTCACGCCCGAAAACGCCGAGAACGTCGGAGTGCATATTGGCTCGGGCATCGGCGGATTCGACGTGATTGAGCGCGAGCATAGCGCGCTCCTCGAGGGCGGACCCCGCAAGATCTCGCCTTTCTTCATCCCTGCCACCATCGTCAACCTCGCCGCCGGGCATGTTTCTATGAGGTTCGGCGCCAAGGGCCCGAATGAAGCGACAGCGACGGCTTGCACCACGAGCGCCCACTCGATCGGCGATTCCTTCCGCATCATCCAGCACGGCGATGCCGACGTAATGATTGCCGGAGGCTCCGAAGCCGCCATTACTCCCATGGGCGTCGGCGGATTCGCCGCCATGCGCGCGCTTTCCACGCGCAATGACGACCCCGCTCGCGCCAGTCGTCCCTGGGACAAGGACCGCGACGGTTTCGTGATGGGCGAAGGCGCCGGCATCCTGGTTCTCGAAGAACTCGAGCATGCCCGCCGACGGGGCGCTCCCATCCTGGCCGAAATCGTCGGCTACGGCATGAGCGCGGACGCATATCACATGACGCAACCCGCTCCCGAGCACGAAGGCGGTTTCCGTGTCATGCGCAACGCGTTGCGCGACGCGAAGCTCGAGCCCAGCGTCGTCGGCTACGTCAACGCCCACGGCACCTCGACGCCCATCGGCGACACGCTCGAAGCGCACGCCATTCGAAATTTGTTTGGGAAAAGAGTCCCGGTCAGTTCCACCAAGTCCATGACCGGCCATCTGCTGGGCGGAGCGGGCGGTTTAGAGGCGGGAGTGACTGTGCTGGCGCTGCGCGATCAGATTTTGCCACCCACCATTAACCTCGAGAACCAGGATCCGGAGACCGAGGGCATGGATTTCGTTCCCAACCACGCCCGCAAAACGGAATTCGAATACGCCATGTCGAATTCGTTCGGCTTCGGCGGGACGAACGGCGCCCTGCTGTTCCGGAGATGGACAGAATAGATGAGTAGAGACGGGGCTGGCCCCGTCTCCCGCATCGCTCTCCCGCGCCCCAGAGACGCGGCAAGCCGCGTCTCTACAGGAAGGCCCTTTAGCGCCTACTCCTTCTTCACGGCGTCGATCAACGCATAGAGCTTGTCAGTGTCTGTCACCTCGATGTAGGGCTTGCTGGTTTTCTTGCTGCTGACCAGGTAGACGGTTGGCGTGTGCACGAGATTCAGACCCTTGCCCAACTCTCTGTCGGCTGTCACCAGAGCCGCCAGCTTGCCGTCCGGATCCACCACGAATGGCAAACTAATCTTGTGATCGGCGGCAAACTTCTCCGCGAATCCCCGTAAATTCTGCGGGATGATCTCGATCTGGTGCGCGAACACAGTTTCGCGGAAGGCGTTTCCGATCTCCTTGGAATGCGTGTCGAAATAGCGCGCCAGCACGGCGGCTTCGAACGACCAGTTGTGCCCCGGCAACGGGAAGTCGTGCTGCACCAGGGGAATCTTGTACTCTCGCGAGGCCTTGACCAGCAGCGGCGCCACTACACCGCACCGCGGACATTGCAGGTCTTCAAAAACGACGATTGCAATTTGCGCACCCTTCGGCGGACGGAGAACTTCCGGCACATCCTGTGCGAAAACCGGCAGCGAGAGCAGAGCCAGACACACCAGAACCAGAGTCGGCAAAACAAGACTCGGCAAAGCGGAGAGCGGCGACAGTCGTTGAATCTTCATGGTTTTTATTCGGTTGCGCATCAAACTGAGAATATTCCTATGGTAGCGAATTCAGCTAATTCGCGCACCTGATTCCGTACACGTTGATCAAAGTGTGGTTCTTCGATCGTCCCACCCGGCCGGAGCGTGTGCATTTCGTAGCCACGCACGATCCCTGGTCGAAGGGCGAAGCGCCCAAATATGTGAAGTAGAGGCGGTCTTGCCCCGTCTCCACGGGGAATCAGACGACCGAGCTTACTTCAAGTCGGCACCGGGTTCGAGGTTGTAAAAGTAATAGAAACGCAGGCCGAGGATTTGGCCGGGAAATTCTTTCGGCAGCGGCGGGAACGGGGTGGATGCGGTGATGCTCGCCCACGCGGCCCGGTCGAGCGCCACGTCGCCGGACGAAGTGTGCACCGTCATGTTGGCCGTTTTGCCATCCTTCAGGATGACAAATTCAATCGAAAGCTTGCCCTGTTTCAAGATCGGCGGATACACCGACGGCGGCATCAGGTTATACCAGTTCTGTTTCACGATTTGCACGATCCGCGTCAGATATGGCCCAAAATCCACACCCATCGTGTCGGTCAGGATTTCCGCCTGATCCAGCGCCTTCGCCCCGCTCCTGCCCGGGCTCCCGTAATCGCCCCCTTGTCCACCACCGTAGCGCCCGCGGTTGGCGGCTGCCGCCTGGGCTGCTTGTTCGATCGCCGAGCCGGGAGTCATGCGAGCATTAAAATTCGGCTGCGGCCTGTTCTGCGGAGGCGCCTGCAAACGCGCGGTCTGGTCGCTCGGCTGCGGCTGCGCGAATCCCTGCGGATTTTCCTGCGGCGGTTGCTGATTCTGCGCCGCCTGACCCTGCGCCGGTGGCTGCTGAACGTTCTCGCCCGGCCGTCCCGAATGCGCGCTTTCCAGTATCTTCTTCAACTCTTCTCGATTGATTTGCGGCGCTTTGCTGGTCGCGATGCGGTCCTTGTCCGAAATCACCTTCGCATCGGGACGCCGTGTCAGCTTCTGCTCGTCCGGCGGCAACTCCAAGAACGTCGCGTCTTTCGATCGGTCCGCATTCGCGCTAATCGCCAACTCCACCGTCCGGTGCGGCAACAGCCCCATCAACTTCTCGCTGTTCCACAGCAGAATGATCACGAACAAGTGCAGGATGACGGACAGCCACACCGCCTCGCGCTTGCGCGCCCGCGAGAGATCGTCCTGCAACTGGATCAGAAGATGCGGAACATCGTCAGGATTGAAGGTGCGGTAAGCCGTTTCCCAGTGCTGCGCTTCGAACAAGTCGCGCTGCTCCGGCGCTTCGGCGGGAGTCAGCGGATCGCGAGACGGAATTTGGGTAACCGGCATCAGGCAGAGACTATACAGCTTAGAGCTGCGGGCAGGCTCCCGGGTTGCGTAAAATGCTGCGTAAAATGTTGCGTAACATTACGGGTAAAGTTGCTTCGTAAAGTTACGTAAATTATGGAGTTGCGGCCGCCAATTCTATTGTCGCATTTTTTGCGCCCGCCGAGTGAGTACCTGAGTAATGGCCGAGCAGCGGGCCAATTGGGCCGTGAGATCAGATCACCAATTTCAATCGGTCGGCATCACAGTGTTATGTTACTTCTTTAGTCCTGCGGTCCCGCTCCAACCGTAAATGTTCTTGGAGATCTGGCCTATGTTCCACAAGGGAACTCGCCTTCCCGGCATATCTGCCCATGGTGTGTCTGCCGACCGTGTGTCTGCCCACCGTGTGTCTGCACTTCGTATGTCGGTCCCAGGTGTCGCCGTGCTCATTGTCGGAATCGCTCTGCTCGCCAGTCCCCGCGGAATGCTCGCCCAGCGGGGCGGTGGCGGCGGACACGGCATGCCGACCGGCGCCAACACCGGCACCGGCCCTGCCGGAGGGGTCAGCGAAAAGGACGATCTCAAGGACTTTCACCGCGCCATGGCGGTGCAAGCGACCGCTGAGCAGCGCGCCGCGTTCGCCAATGTCGCACAAGACGCCCAAGCTGCCAGCGATCGGCTAAGAACCTTCCGCAAACTTCTCCTGAAAGTCCCCGCTTCTTCACCGCTGTCCGATCGCGCAACCGCCCTGGATCAGGCCATTGAAAAAGCTCGCACTGGCAACAAGAATTTTCTCGGCTCGTTTTCTTCCGCCCAAAGATCCGGCTTGAAAGACATCGCCAAAAAACTGGAAAAAGCGGATTCCGACCTCGTCAAACAAATAAAGACGCTCGATCAGATCGTCCAGACGCCCAAACCGGACAGCGAACAGATTTCCAGCTCCGCCGCCACTCTCGAGAAGGCGCTCGCCAGTTTCCAAAGCGAGCAACTCGCGCTCGGCAGAGACATGGGTATTCTCCTCCCCGTTGACGGCCAGGACCTCACCTTCAACCTTCCAAAGGTGACGAACTCGATCGACGTCGCCGGCCAGCCCATTTCCATCCCAGCTTCCGGCGCCGTCTCCCGGACCTCCGCCGAGGACGGCCACAACCTCTTCAGCCTCAAGCTCACCGCCGATCTCTCCGACGTGCAGCAAAACATAACTGGCATTCTGCGCTCCGCACTCAACCGCTCTCCCCGCTGCGGCGAGCGCGTTGAGATTCAACAAGCCACACTTACCCCGCTGCCTCCCGCCGACAGCCTTGTAGTGGCTCGTTTGCACTTCGAGCGCTGGGTCTGCCCGCCTCGTCCGGTGGAAGTGGCCGACGGTGACGGCACCATCGAAGTCAGGCTCACTCCATCGGTCGGACAAGACACTGGCTTGGGCCTCGTCTCCGAAATTACCCGCGTCGATGCCGACCGCTTACTCCGCGACTTGCTCCGCTCCGGTGACCTCGGCGTCACGCTGCGCGAGCAAATTGCCGCGTCGGTCCTCTCCGCCATGCAGAAGGGCACAGACACCAAGGCCACTCTCCCGCCCGTCGCGCAGAAGTCCGCTACCCTCCAGAAAGCGCAATTCCAAAGTGCCGGCGCCCACCAGTTGAGCCTGGTTCTCGACGGTCAGCTACAGCTCTCCGACGAGCAGACAACACAATTTGCCACCCAACTTAAGCAACGCCTAGCCGCGCAAGGCGCGTCACCGCCATAAATCCCAAATCGGAGCTGTGCTTCGTAAAGTTATGCAAAGATTTGTCCGAATCCTGTTTTATGCGCAACTTCCGGCGCATAATTCCATTCAAAGATACAGACAGTTCGTTTTGAAAAGGAGATCTCTATGCTCAAGCAGTGCCTTCTCGTTCTTCTCGCGGCCAGCCTCATCACAATCGCTGTGCCATTCGCGGCGGCGCAATCCAACGATAACCCGCCCAACAATCAACAGGCCCCGCCGCCGGACAACGGCCGCTGGCACCACGGCCCGCCCGATCCCGCACAGCGCACCCAGGAACTGACCAAACAACTCAAGCTCACCTCCGATCAGCAAACCAAAGTGCAGGACATCCTCCAGTCCGAACACTCACAAATGGAGAACCTGCGCCAGGACAATTCTCTTTCCCAGCAGGATCGTCACGGCAAAATGATGGAGATCCACAAGAGCACCGACACGCAGATCCGCGCCCTCCTCGACTCTACCCAGCAGAAGAAGTGGGACGAAATGCAAGCCAAGCGCGAGCAGTGGGGGCAAGGCCATCGCCACGGACCGCCTGACGGCGGCGACCAGCCGGGCCCGCCACCTCAGCAATAACTGTCTGTAACCCGCTCGTGGAGGGACGGGCGCCTCGCCCGTCCCAGTTGGGCGAAACCTGATACCTGCCTGCGGTCCCAACGACTCTGGATTCGCTATAAGCTCTTCTACTTCTGCAATTGAACCTCTAACTTCTCCCCAGCCCAATCTTTCCCGCGTGCCGCCCAATCTCCTCGAGAATCGCCAATCCTAGTTCCAGCGCTCTCCGCCCATCCTCCAGCGACACCACCGGACGCGACCGGTCCCGCACTGACTGCAGGAATGCCTTGATCTCCGCCAGCAGCGGCTCCTCCGCCGTGATCGGCGGCTTCGCCACCTGGATCTGCGGATTCACGCTCGGCCGGGTGCCCCACTCATTCGCGTCTTTTGCGACTGAGTGGGCGGCTGCGACCGCACTTCCAACCGAAAACACCAGCACATCCTGCCGTCCATAATCAACCGAAATATACTGTCCCGGCTGGAAGAAGCGCAGCTTGCGGACTCGCTCGGTCGAAACCCGGCTCGCGGTGAAGTTGGCGACGCAGCCGGATTCAAACTCGATGCGCACATTCGCAATATCCACCTTGCCCGAAAGAATCGGCAACCCCACAGCCCGGATTTCCTTCACCCCGGACTTCACGAACGTCAGCACAACGTCGAGGTCGTGGATCATCAGGTCCAGCACCACGTCCACATCAAGCGCCCGCGGAGAGAACACGCTCAGCCGGTGCACTTCAAAAAACATCGGCCGGTTGACCAGCGGGAACGTAGCCCGCACCGCCGGATTGAAGCGTTCCAGATGACCAACCTGCGCCACCCGCTTGTGTTCCAACGCCAGGCGAAGCAGTTCGTCGGCCTCGCCAAGCGTTGCGGCCAGCGGCTTTTCGATCAGCACGTCAACCCCAGCTTCCATCAGAGTGCGCACCACCTCCAGATGCAGGACGGTCGGCACCGCGACCGACGCCGCCTGCACCTCACTGTGCGTCGTCAGCATCTGCTCGACCGAACCGAACGATTTGCAGTCGAACTCGCGGGCAATGGCGTCCGCCCGCGCCGTGTCCGGATCGACCACGCCCACCAGCCGCACGCTGCCAGCCTGCTGCAACTGCCGATAGACACGCGCATGATTGTGCCCGAAAGCGCCCACGCCAATCACCGCAACATTGATCGGAAATTCAGTGCTCAGATGATTGCTCCAGAACGAAGGAATGACGCGCTATTGTCGCAGTTCCAGCCCCAGATAGGAAAGCGCAAAACCACAGAACACTTAAGGGCAGCCGTCCTTGGCTGCCTACTCCGCGCACACCGCGATCCCCGCCTCATCCGCCGCCCGCGTCATCGCCTCGCCATCCAGCAGCAAGCATCGCCCCGCGTCCACCGCCAGGCAGCTCGCCCCGGCGCGCGCCATCGTCTCGATCGTCTTCACCCCAACCACCGGAACGTCGAAGCGCAGATCCTGCCCCGGCTTTGCGACCTTCACCACCGTCAGCGCGCGGCTCAGCGTCGAAGCCTCGCCCTCCGGCTCCGATTCTCGTTCCAAAGACCGCATCAGTTGTCCCGCGCGCTCGATGGTCGCGTCCGTGCCTTCCATCGCCTCGACCGTCACGCACGCTGCTTCCGCGATCACCACCGTTTGTCCAATGTCGTACTCCGCCAGCCGCCGCCCTACCACGCGCCCATATTCGATGTTCTTGCGTTCCTGCCAGCTCGGAGCCCGCTTGCTGAGCACGCCCGTTTTCGCCAGCAGCGGTTCCAGAAGTGCTGTCGAGTTCTCGAGCATGATGCCTTCATCCGCCAGCACTTTCGCCACCGCACCCAGCAGCGAGTCCGTATTGCGCGTGCCGAGCGAGAGCAGCAGCTTCGCCAGCCGCCAATCCGGCTTGATGGCGGAAAAAATCTGCTTGTGCTTGACCTGCCCCGCCATCACCGCGCGGGTGACGCCCTCATTCTTGAAGGTCTCAATGAGCTTGGAAAGTTCGCCGAGGGAAAGCCAGTGAACAGAGGCCGCGCCTTTCGATTCGATCTCGGGGTAGGTTTCTTCCTTAATGGCGACTACAACGACGTCGTACCCCTGCGTCCGCGCCGCATCGAGCACAAGAAAGGGAAACTTGCCATTGCCGGCGATTAGGCCGAGACGTGTCATGACCAAGAACCACGTAGGGGCGGACGCCCTCGTCCGCCCAGCGGAGCGAAGCTCCGCAGACGCTGTAGATCGCAACCTACGATAGCTGCCGCGCTCCGCGCGGCTGGGCAGACGAGGGCGTCCGCCCCTACGCGAGCATCGACTCTGACCACTTTACTTAATCACTCCGCGTTCTGAGGATTCAATGAAGCGAATGAGCATCTCGACGTCTTCGCCGCAATCCGACTCCGCTTTCAGCTTTTCCAGCGCTTGCGACGTGTTCAGCTTCGACGCCAGCAACACACGATACGCATGATGAATTTTCCCGATCCGTTCTTTTGTGAATCCCCGCCGCTCCAAGCCCACGGCATTCAATCCGTAGGCGTGCGTCCCGCGCTCGGCGGACGTCTTCGAAAATGGCAGCACATCCCGCGTAATGGTGGTGCCGCCGCCGATAAAGGAATGCGCCCCAATCCGCACGAAGTGATGCACCGGGCACAGGGCCCCGACCGTTGCCCAGTCTCCCACGGTGACGTGCCCGCCGAGCGTAGCCGCGTTCGCCATGATGATGTGACTCCCAACCTGGCAATCATGCGCAATGTGCGTATAGGCCATGATCAGGTTGTGGTCGCCAACTCGCGTGCATCCTCCGCCCTTTACCGTGCCGCGGTTGATGGTGACAAACTCGCGGATTTTGTTATGGTCGCCGATCTCCAGCCGCGTCGGTTCGCCCGCGTAGCCGATATCCTGTGGCGCCAAGCCAATCGAAGTGAAAGGGAAAAATCGGTTGTCCGCGCCAATTTTCGTTGGACCTTCGATCGCGACGTGTGAAACCAGATGGCAGCTCTCGCCGAGCTCTACCTCGGGCCCGATCACGCAATAAGGCCCAATCTTGCACGACGGATGTATCTTACTTTTCGAATCGACAATCGCGGTAGCATGAATGGACATTTGTAATTTTGGCAATTTTGTAATTTGGATCAAAACCTAGAAGTCGCGACACAAATTACAAGATTGCCAAATTACAAAATTACAAATTCTCTTCCTCGACCGCTCCCGCGCCGACGTTCCGCGGCACCAGCCGGCAAGTCACCGTCGCCTCGCAGGCCACTTTGCCGTCCACATACGCCTTGCCTTCCAGACGAGCCGCCGTCGTCCGCCAGGCCCGCACCACCACTTCAATCCGCAACTGATCTCCCGGCGCCACCGGGCGCCGGAAGCGCGCCTTCTCGATTCCGGTAAACACCATGAGCATCTCGTCGTGGTTTGGAACCTCGGTCAGCAGCAGCAGCCCACCCGCCTGCGCGATGGCTTCCACAATCAGCACGCCCGGCATGATCGGCTTGCCGGGAAAGTGTCCCTGAAAAAAAGGCTCGGCGATGGTCACGTTTTTCAACGCGACAATGCTCTTCATCCGCACCAGTTCGATCACCCGGTCGATCAAGAGGAATGGATAGCGATGGGGCAGGATCTTGAAAATGTCGCCAATATCCATCGCGGTTTTCGCCGGCGCTGCCGCTTCGGTCGCCGACGTCTCAGTGGTCTGGGTCATGTCAGTCATGCTGTTTTGTTCAAGGCGAAGATTATACTGTAGCGCGCGTTCTTATGAATTTGGTTGCGAATGGAACCGGGTCTTCGAGGTCCCGCACGCGTTCCAAATCCTCGTCAAGGCTCGGCCCGCCCGACCGGACGTTCCCCTCCGTAACCGGCTCTCCGTGACGCCCACCCTAACCTCGCCCAGTCTCAACGCCGATGATCACCCCAGGGTTCCTGCAAGCAACCCACTCCACCGAGCCCCGGAGCCAATCCATGAATTCACCCGACGCCCAGCCCTTTACCCCCGCTGTGACCGAACATAATCGCCGCCTCCATTCGCGCTACACCGTCCAGGTCCAAATCGAACTCCGCCAGGAAGGCAGCGACGTTCCCATGCGTCTGGAGACCACCGACCTCAGTCGCAGCGGCTGCTACATCCAGCTAATGATTCCTCTCTCAGTCGGCATCCGCGTTCGAGGCGCCTTCTGGCTCGACGGCTACCCCGTTCACGTCCGAGGACTCGTCGTCACCCGCCATCCCCAATTCGGCAACGGCATCATGTTCGTGGAATTCGAAGGTGAGGGAGAACAACTCCTCAAGCGATACCTGGACGCCATCACCACCTAGTCCCAATCGCCATCATAGACTTCGGTCTGCTCAGCACCGCCAACCGTATTGAAACCTTTTTCGCTTAACCGTTGACCAGGTTCATCATGTGATCCGGGTAGCGCAATCCCGCAGCGGCGCCGGAGGGAAAGACTTCGCTCAGGCGGCGCAGGTCATCCGGAGTCAGTTTCAAATCGACCGCCGCGGCGTTTTCCTCAAGATACTTGCGCCGTTTCGTGCCGGGGATGGGAACAATGTCGTCACCCTGCGCCAGCACCCACGCCAGCGCCAACTGCGATGGCTGACATTTTTTTTCGTGCGCGATCTCTTCAACTTTTTTCACGAGATCCAGATTCTTCTGAAAGTTTTCGCCCTGAAAGCGCGGCGAGAAACGGCGATAATCGTCGGCCGCCAAGTCCTCGAACTTCTTGAATCGGCCGGTAAGAAAACCTCGTCCGAGTGGGCTGTAGGCGACGAAGCCGATGCCAAGTTCGCGGCACGTCGCCAGGATTTCCTGTTCCGGATCGCGCGTCCAAAGCGAATACTCGGTCTGCAGCGCCGCGATCGGATGCACTTTCACGGCGCGGCGCAGCGTGTTCGCCCCGGCCTCCGACAAGCCGATATGACGGACCTTGCCTTCCTTGACCAATTCCGCCATGGCGCCAACCGTTTCCTCAATCGGAGTATTCGGATCGACGCGGTGCTGGTAGTAGAGGTCGATGTACTCGACGCCCAGCCGCTTCAAACTCGCTTCGCAGGACTTCTTCACGTAGTCGGGCTTGCCACAGACGCCGCGGACATTGGGGTTCGTGGGATCGCGGACAATGCCGAATTTTGTGGCCAGCACGATCTGGTCGCGCTTGCCCTTTATTGCGCGACCAACGATCGCGCGTCCGACGAGTTCTTCGTTCGTGTGCGGCCCGTAGATGTCGGCGGTGTCGAGAAAAGTGATGCCGAGTTCGAGCGCGCGGTGAATGGTCGCGATCGATTCGGCGTCATCGCGTCCGGAGTAAAACTCCGACATGCCCATACAGCCGAGGCCGAGGGCGGAAACTTTGAGACCGGAACGTCCAAGATTGCGGGTTTTCATCGGTGGTCCTTTCTTGCGATCCGTGGAGGAATGTTGAAGACGGGGCAACGGTTTTTCCAACAGATTTTCTTTATGGATGAGAATATCGTCTTACCAGTTTCAGAAATCAAGCGTCAAAAATCCAGCGCAGGTCAGCGAATCACGATCAGCGGCTTGGCAGCGATCCGTACCTCGCCGATTTCGACGGTGGGAACACCGGCATCGTGCAGCGCGCGTGTGAGCGCGCCAGCGCCTTCGGCGGAAACCGAGATCAGTAATCCCCCGGCGGTTTGTGGGTCGAAGAGAAGCGTTCGGATGTCGGTGGGAACCGACGGATCGTAGCCGACCAGGCATTCGGCAAAGTCACGATTCGCTTTGAGTCCGCCGGGAATGTAGCCGGCACGGATGCAATCGAGCGCGCCTTCGAGCACGGGAATGTTGGCGGATTCAAAGACGAGGCTGACGTTCGATCCGAGCGCCATTTCGCGAGCGTGGCCGATCAGGCCGAAGCCGGTGATGTCGGTGAGGGCATGGACGGACCACGTTGGGACAGCCGCCCTCGGCTGTCCTGCGGAGCTTCGCTCCGCCCGGACGGGCGGGACGCCCGTCCCCACACGAGCAGTGGTGATTACCTCGGCCNNACTTCACGGCGTCGTCGATCCACGCCTGCTTGGCTACGCCTTTCTTGATTGCCGTCGAAATCACACCTGTGCCTAGCGCCTTTGTGAATAACAGCTTATCGCCCGGTTGCGCGCCCTGATTGGTCAGCACATGCTTGGGATGAATCACGCCCGTGACGGAATATCCGAATTTCGTTTCTTC
>PLIC01000073.1 GCA_003139995.1 Candidatus Acidiflorens stordalenmirensis
CCGCGGCTTTATTCCCTGAATTGGATCTGCCGGAAATTGACCCGGTCGCTCGATTTCTCGATCTCTCACGTCCGGCGAGAGAACAACACTGAGGCGAATAGTCTGGCCACCGCGGCCGCCCGCAACGCGGAAAGATGGTACAACGGGCGGGCTCGCGGAACGAATGAATTCTAAGTCTGGCACACAACTTGCACACGTATGTGGAAGAAAAGCCCAGAAAAATTGCGCCTCTCGACTGACTCGTAGACAATTTTTCATCCCCAACCCGGTGGTCGGCACAATTTCGCCGTTTCAGATTCGTTGCCTTGCCGACGCAGATGATGCTCCCATCCTTGTTGTAGATGAGATATGCAACCGCGGATCGCGGCAAGTAACGACAAATTCACTTCTATATCTTTCCCCGGTGACCCTTATTCGCGGCCATATCTCTTCGACGGGATTTGCTGCGCTGGATTTGGCCGGCTAAGAATGTGGTGGTGGGTCGGTTTGCGTAGGCAGCGGGTGGGTGGATTTGCTTTGACAGAGGCGATTCCAATGGCCTACGCTGCGAACGGACAAGCGAGTCCAACTCGACCAAGGCGGAATGAATGATAAGAGTGATGTCTGCCGAGCCAGCAAGGCCAGTGAGGATACATTCCGGGGTGCTGCTAACTTATTGTTTCCTCGCCATGACGGCCTTGGCACCGGCCGGAGTCAGGGCGGCGGACAGTTATGAAGCGACTATCGAGCGAGGCGTGCCGGCAAAAATGCGCGACGGCGTCACGTTGCGCGCGGACATTTGCCGCCCAAAGGCGGACGGCAAGTTTCCCGTGCTGCTGACACGCACGCCCTACGACAAGAACGGAGAGCTAGAGTTTTGCCTAAAGGCCGCGGCCCGCGGGTACGTGGCCGTCGCACAAGACGTCCGCGGGAGATATACCTCGGAGGGCGATTGGTATCCGTTCAAGTACGAATCTCAGGACGGCTACGACACAGTGGAGTGGGCGGCCGCGCTTCCCTATTCGAACGGAAAGGTCGGGATGTACGGCGAATCCTACGTCGGCGCGACGCAGCTCCTGGCGGCCATTGCCCATCCGCCCCACCTGGCGGGGATTTGCCCCAACTATACGCCGTCCAACTATCACGACGGCTGGATCTATCAGGACGGCGCGTTCGAACAATGGTTCAACGAATCGTGGACGACGATTCTGGCGGAAAACACCGTGAACCGCCGCGCAGAGTCAGGCAGCGATCCGCTTCGTTGGTCGCAAACGCTGCCGCTGTGGTCGTATCCCGTGCTCGAAACGCCCTCGGCTGCAGGACTGGCGCCGTATTTCACCGACTGGCTCGCGCACCCCGACTACGACGACTATTGGAAGCCGTGGTCGATCGAAGATCACTACTCGCAGATCCTAGTTCCGGTATTCAGCGTGGGGGCGTGGTACGACATTTTCCTGGGCGGGACGCTAAGAAATTATGGGCGCCTCAAGAGAGAGGCAGGCACGGAGGCCGCGCGGCGTGGCCAGCGGCTGACAATCGCCGTTGCGGGCCATGCCGGCGATGGCACCCAGGCGAAAGTCGGCGCCGTCGATTTTGGAAATAAGTTACCTTTCGATCTGAATGAAGAGATACTGCGCTGGTACGACAGTCTCCTGAAGGGGATGGGGAATGGATTGGACCATGAGAAATCCGTAAAAATCTTTGTCATGGGCAAGAACGACTGGCGCGAAGAAGACGACTGGCCGCTGGGGCGCGCAAAGGCGACGCGGTATTACCTGCACTCGGCCAAGCCGGCGAACGGACTTGATGGAGGTGGCACGCTGAGTACAGCCGCGCCTGCCGAGGAGAAACCCGACCAATACGTGTACGATCCGAACGACGCGGTCCCCACAATTGGCGGACCCCTTTGTTGCGAGCCGGGGCTGCCATCGGGGGTTGGTCCGGAGGACCAGCGGCCTCCGGAAGCGCGAGGCGACGTGCTCGTATTCTCTTCGCCAGCGTTTACACAGAACGCCGAAGTTACAGGTCCGATTTCGCTCGACCTGTATGTCAGTAGTTCTGCGGTCGACACAGACTTTACGGGAAAACTGGTTGACGTCTGGCCGAACGGATTTGCTCAGAATTTGACGGAAGGCATTCTGCGCATGCGCTACCGCGATTCACAGGAGAAACCGGAACTTGTAAATCCGCGGGAGATCTATCACATCAACCTGGATCTTTGGGCAACGAGCAATGTTTTCCTGCCAGGACACAAACTGCGGCTCGAGGTTTCCAGCAGCAATTTCCCGCGATTTGATCGAAACCTGAATACGGGTGAGGATCAGGCGCGTGGAACGCGCATGGTCAAAGCAACAAACGTCATCTACCACGACGAATCCCGGCCTTCGGCTCTGGTTCTCCCCATTGTGCCGTAACGGGCAACTCAACGCTCCTCGCCTGCCAGCGCTTTACGGCAGCTTGACTCTAGCTTCCGGCAACAGGCGTACCGGACCTATCATTCCCGACGGCATGAAGAACACACGGCGCTGGAACATCACAAAGTGGGGGTCACCGCTCGACCCATCGTCCACGAGGCGGTTGCGGAGGGTATTCGTCACCACGATCTCAAAATGGTTGCTACCGGCTTTCAGGTATGGGGCGACATCCACACGATAGGGTCGCATGAGCAGGGTGTCGATTTTCCTGTTGTTAACCCAGACCTCGGCCACATCGTGGACTTCTCCGAGGTCCAGTTCGAGTGCCAACCCGGGGCGCAGATAGGGCTCTGCGATCTGGACGTCGAGGCTGTAGTGCCCATGCCCGGAAAAGTAACGCAGGTTCTGCGAAAGGCTCCAATCGCGCAGCGGTGCCGCATGAATCTGTTCGCTCCATTCCTTCCCGTCTTTATCGTTTCCCACCAGGGTAAGATCCCAGTTCGGTACGAGTGTCAAAGCGAGCGGAACGTCTTTTGGCGAAACCACTGAAGTCCTATTTTTTTCCGTCGTTGAATTCCGTGTGATAGGTTCCCGGTTCGGTGGCCACGCCGAATACCCCGTCTGCGGTGCGCTCGACGCTTCGAAAGCTCGTACGCACGACGTGCTCTCCTTCCGGAGATTCTGCCAGACCGATTAGCTCGGAACCATAGGGATTGAGAAAGATATCGAGGGTGACACTGCCATTCTCGGAGCGGTACACGGGGGCTTCGGCAACTGCTGACTTTGGCAAGTCCTTGCGGGCCATATTCGTGTTTGCCACATGCTGACAGGATTCATACCTTGCCACTTTCTTCGACTCCACCTCAATACCATGCGGACCAATTGCTTGAAAGCTTCCAAATCTTCTGCTGATAGGTCTATACTCGGTTCGTAACGCGAACACCCTTTTGACCTTGCATCACTTTCCAGGCCCCTTTTGGCGAAAATGGCTCTCTCTCTAACAAGGACTGTTCTGGGTTGCAGTTTGCTGCTTCTATACTCTGTTGCATTTGCTGATCAGCCTGGGCAACCCCTGGAACTCTCGCGGCCCGTTCGATCATGGGAGTTTGTCTCGGCTGTAGGCACGCGTGCCGGAATTTTCGGGAGCGAACAAGGAACACTCGAGGCGTGGGTCTATCCGTTGAAAATCCTGAGCGATTTTCATCTGCGGTTTCACGTCGAGGGCACCACGCTGCCCGCGGAAACGCTCGCGCGAACTTTGATTGTTCGCCCTGAGTCCAGCACGATCGTCTACACCGGCGACGTCTTTTCCGTCCGCGAAACTTTGTTTGTCCCCGTGCATGAGTCGGGCGCGGTAATCGCTCTGGAAGTCGATACAACCAGACCGCTGGAGATTGAGGCCGTCTTCGAGCGTGATTTTCAGCTAGAGTGGCCGGGCAATGTCGGAGACGCAAGCGGAGACTGGGATCCTACTCTGCGTGCCTTCCATTTCGGAGATGAGGCGGGAAAGTTTGACGCCCTGGTCGGTTCTCCGTCCGCCACCAGAACCTCCGAAGAATACTCCACCAACTACTCCCATTCTCGCCAAGACTCTTTTCGTCTGGGCGCGACCGAAAAAGGCATGGAGACGAAGCTCATCGTGATTGCCGCGTCTTTCACAGGCCGGGCGCCGCTGGCAAACCTGTACGAACACCTATCAAAGGACTATCCGGAATTGCTGCGCGGCTCCGCCGGGTATTACCGGGACTATCTGGCTCGCACTGTAAGCCTTCAGCTGCCCGATGCGCAAATCGAACGAGCGTACGACTGGGCAAAGGTGAGTATGTTGCAGGGCGTCGTGCAGAACCCCTTTTTGGGGGAGGGTCTGGTTGCCGGATTCGACACGTCAAGCAACGACCAGCGCCCGGGTTTCGGCTGGTTCTTTGGCCGGGACGCGGAGTGGACTTCTTTAGCGCTGGATGCGGAGGGTGATTTCTCCACTGCGCGTAACGCCATGGATTTCCTCAGCAAGTATCAGCGGGCCGACGGGAAGATCACTCACGAAATTTCGCAAAGTGCCAACTTTCTGGACTGGTTCAAGAAAACACCGTTCGCATACGCGTCGGCGGACGCCACGCCCCTCTTCATTGTTACTGTGAGCGATTACGTGACGCGCAGCGGCGACATTGAGTTTGCGCGGCAGAAATGGGACAACCTCTGGAGAGCGTACGAGTTTCTCCAATCCACCTACGATGCGCAGGGACTAGCCCAGAACGCCGGCGCGGGCACCGGCTGGATCGAAGGAGGACCGCTCTACCCGTCGAGGGTTGAGCTTTATCAGGCATCGTTGGGACTTGAAGCCTTGCGCGCGCTTTCTCACCTCGCTCATCTCTTAGGCAAAGAAGATCTCGGCCAGCAACTCGCGCAGACTTTCGAACGGCAAAAGCCGCTTTTGGATAAGGCTTTCTGGTCCCAAGAAAAACAAATCTACACTTATGCCCTTGATGCGAATAGCAACGATACCAATCGCAAACGCGCTGACACGGCAAGTGTCCTCGCCGCGGTTCCAATGTGGTTTACGCAGCTTGACGGAGATCGAACCCGAAGTATGATTCGGCAGCTCGCGGGCCCGGACCATCAGACGGACTGGGGCATGCGAATTCTTTCTTCTCACGACCCGAACTACGATCCCGGCGGATACCATTTCGGAGCGGTGTGGCCGCTGTTCACCGGCTGGGCTTCCGTTGGGGAATACCGCTATCATCGCCCGCTTCCCGCCTACTCGAACTTGCGGGCCAACGCGTTGCTTACGTTCGATGGATCGCTCGGCCACGTTGCCGAGACTCTTTCCGGCAAGTACTATCAGACGCTAGCGACAGGATCGCCCCACCAGATTTGGTCGGCGGCTATGGTGGTCAATCCTCTGCTGAGCGGCCTCTTTGGCTTGCAAACCGACGCTAGCACTTGTCATTTGGATTTTGTTCCTCACGTCCCAGCGGACTGGAGTTCGTTTTCCGTCAATAATGTGCGCCTTGGGGCAGTGGCATTGAATCTGAATTACCAGCGGGCGCCCGACAACATCCGCTTAGAAGTGCAATCCACCGGCACCGGACATTGTTCGGTTGAGTTTTCGCCAGGCTTGAGTTTGCGCGCCAAAATTGCCGGAGTTCGACTCGATGGCCGCACGCTGCCGTTTCATATCGAACCGAATTCATCGGATCAGCATGTCACCATGAACATCCCGATTACCGGTGGCCGAAATGTCGTCGAAATTCAGGTGAAGAACGACTTTGAACTGAGCGAGTCGTCGACTCTTCCAACACTAGGGAGTACAAGCCACGGCTTGCGAGTGCTTTCCGAATCGTGGACGCCCAACCGGGATGCTTTAAGCCTTCAACTCTCGGGCACGGCGGGAGAAACTTATGAACTCTCCGCCTGGAACCCGGGTCAGATTTCTTCCGTGGAAGGCGCGAAGCTTGAGCAGACAAGTGGGCAAAAGGCTCAAGTCCGCGTACAGCTTCCGGCGACTGCGCCCGGAATCGATCCGCAAGCCACCGTCGTCTTTCATTTTGCTCCAAGGTAAGCGACCGCTGCTTTGGATCCAGTTCTTGAACATTAGAACTGGTCTCATAAATGGTTTTGGGTAGGGCACGGCTTCAGCCGTGCCGCTTAGGGCCGATAAGAATGCGGGCTTTAGCCCTGAGGGCCGGACAGCCTGCTCGGAAAACTATTTATGAGACCAGTTCTAGCTCTTGAACATTAGCTTTGAACAATGGAGAGCGACGCCAATGCCTCGAAATCTTAGGGCGGTAGCATTACTCATTGTAAGTGTGTGCGTTGCGACTTCTTTCTCGCAGGCGCAGGCCCGTGCCGTGGATGCGGAAGGACATCAGTGGTGGCAAAATGCGGTCTTCTATGAAATTTACCCGCGTAGTTTTGCCGACAGCAATAACGAGGGCATAGGAGATCTCAAAGGTATCGACTCGAAACTCGATTATCTGAAGGATCTTGGCGTGGATGCGATTTGGATTTCGCCGTGCTATCCGTCGCCGCAAGTCGATTTCGGCTACGACGTTTCCGACTACGAAAACATCGACCCCATGTACGGGACGCTCAAAGACTTCAAGCATTTGGCGCGCGATGCGAAGAAGCATGATATCCGCATCATCATGGATTTTGTTCTTAACCACACTTCCCCGCAGCACAAGTGGTTCCTCGATTCAGCGTCATCGCGCACTTCGGCGCATCGCGACTGGTACATCTGGCGCGATGGCAAGGCGCCCGGCGTTCCTCCCAACAATTGGATCTCCGGCTTCGGCGGTTCGGCCTGGCAGTTCGACCCCAAGACCGGCCAGTATTACTACCACTTCTTTGCCATCGGCCAGCCTGATCTCAACTGGCGCAACCCTGCCGTCGAAAAAGCCATGTTCGACGTTACTCGCTTTTGGTATAAGCACGGCGTTTCCGGGTTTCGGCTCGATGCCGTGGACCTCTTATTTGAGGACCCGAATCTTCACGACAACCCAGTGCTGGAAGGCAAGAACGAGTTCGGCGACCTCAACATGCAAAACAAGTACAACGACAAATTGCCCGAGGTTCACACGGAACTGAAAAAGTTACGCAAGGTTGCCGACGAGAATAACGCCGTCTTAATTGGAGAAACCTATACGTCGAACCGCGACGAATTGAAGGAATATTACGGTGATCATAATGATGAAGTTCAGATGCCCATGGATTTCATGTTCTGCACGGTCGACAAACTTTCTCCGGCCGAGTTCCGCACCCAAATCGCAAACGCCGAATCCACCGGCGGTTGGCCGGTCTACGTTATCGGCAATCACGATATGCCGCGCTCTTACGTGCGCTATGGCGACGGCAAGCACAACGACCAAATCGCCAAGCTAATGGCTGGAATGTATCTGACGCTTCGCGGCACGCCCATCATGTACTACGGCGAAGAACTGGGGATGGAGAACAACGACCCAACGCGCAAAGAGGACCTGAAAGACCCAATTGGCATCGCCGGATGGCCTAAGGAAAAAGGCCGCGATGGTGAGCGTACGCCCATGCAGTGGAATGATTCGCCCAATGCCGGATTCAGCCAAGCGACGCCATGGTTGCCGGTTCCAGCCAGTTACAAGACTCACAATGTGGCCAGCGAATTGGAAGACCCTGGCTCGGTTCTAGAATTTTACAAGCACTTACTGGCGCTTCGGCATCGGGAGCACGCCTTGCTAGACGGCGATTATGTCGCCCTAAATCAAGACAATCCCAACGTCCTTTCCTACCTTCGCCGTTACAAGGATGAAGCCGTGCTGGTCGTTCTCAATATGTCGGCAACCGCGCAGCAGGTTAGCCTCAATCTCTCCGAAGACGGCTTTCCTTCCGCAAAAACCACAACCCTGCTCACGACTTCGGCCGCAGCTGCGAGCGGTCAGTTGGATCAGGTCGCTTTGGACCCATTCTCGGTCTACATCGCGCGAGTTTCCCGATGAATCATACCCGAGTAAATGCCCTTTTCATTGGCAGCGCACTGGCCTGTCTAGTGATGTGCTTGATGATGTCCGTCTCCGTCTCGGCCCAGTCCGATGGCGGTCAGAGCGCGCTGCTCTCCGGCCTTATCTCACCGCATAACTATGTCCAGAAGCGGGCTTCGAGTTATGACCGCACCGGCGGCAACGATGACTTCCGCAAGATTGCCCCGGGAAATACTCTTACCGTACTCGACGATTCCGGCCCGGCAATCATTACCCACATTTGGATCGGAATCGGCTCGTCGGAGAGATATCACTTGAAGAAGCTGGTTCTACGCATGTATTGGGACGACGAAACCTCGGCGAGCGTGGAGGCTCCACTTGGCGACTTCTTCGGCCTCGGCTTGGGAGACTATTTCCAATTTGAATCTATACCCCTGGTTGTGGCCCCGGATAAAGCACTGAACTGTTTCTTTCCGATGCCCTTCCGGAAGCGAGCACGGATCACAATCACCAATGAAGGAAAGGAAGATGTCGACTCGTTTTATTTCAACATCGACTACCAAGCGTTGAATAAGGACCTTCCCGCCGACACCATGTATTTCCATGCCCAGTACCGTCAAGCAACGCCCGCCAAAGGCTGGACTAATCAGTGGGAATCGAATGATACCCCAGCCGTGACCGCAAAGAAGAATCTTGACGGAGAAAATAACTACGTGTGGCTGGAAGCAAGTGGACAAGGACACTTTGTGGGCGTGACCATGTCCATTCTTCAGAATCAGGACGGCTGGTGGGGTGAAGGCGACGACATGTTTTTTGTCGACGGAGAAAAGACCCCCTCCATCAACGGCACCGGATCGGAAGACTATTTTCTCGGCGCATGGGATTTCGGAGAACAGCCTTTCTCTTATGCTCTATTCGGGGCGCCGGTGAAAGGCGCGGAGCTTGCGGGCAGCCGTTCTTCCGTATATCGCTTTCATCTCGATTCGCCCATCCCTTTCACCAAGTCTCTCCGAGCGACGATTGAACACGGCCATGCCAATCATCGCTCCGACAACATCTTTTCCGTCGCCTATTGGTACCAGAAAGAACCCCATGCCGCATTTCCTCCACTGCCTGCGGTTGAACAACGCCTTCCCCGACTTTATCCGGTGGGAGGCCCTGGAAATGCCGCGAAATAGTCGTTTGGATTGGATAGGAATGATGCGACGATTTCGATTTTTGATAACGGTTAGTTTCTGTTTTTATGCATTGCTCTCCACGGCACAAGAGAATGTTGCCGCGAAGCACCCACTCGTAGTGGGCTACTTCCGCGGGGATAGCATGCGGCGGCAATTCTTCCTCAAGAATCTGCTCTCGCAAGGCGCGACCTCCATACTTGACCAGATCAATTACTCGCAGGGAAACGTTGCCGGCAGTCAGTGCGTGATCGCCGACCCGAACGCGGACCTCAATTACACATTCTCCGCGGACGATAGCGTGGATGGTACAGCCGATACGCCGCAGATGGCACTGCGGGGGAACTTTCATCAATTGCAGGAACTCAAACGCCTCTACCCTCACATCAAGATCCTGATCTCTCTCGAAGGAACCGCGGACGTGTTTGTCGAGGCGGCGCAACCCGTGAATCGTCATAGCTTCGTGGCCTCCTGCATTCAAAGATTTATCAAGGGTAATTTTGCCGACGGGATCGAGGCTCCGGGTTTATTCGATGGCATTGATGTTGACTGGGAGTATCCCGAAGAGGCCGACAAATTCAACTTCATCGCTCTACTGGGAGAATTTCGCCGCCAGCTCAATGCGGCCGGCCCGAATCTTTTGTTGACCGTCGCCATGGGCGACAACCGCATCGCTTATCAGCATCTGGACATGAAAGCGGTCGCCCTTTACGTCAACGAGGTCGGAGTCATGAACTACGACTACAGTGGGCCTTGGAGTAAGAGAACCGGCCTGATCGCTCCACTCTACAGCTCGCCGGGAGACCTGGAAAAAGGCGGGGACGTGGATTCCACTATTCGAGGCTATAAAAACGCAGGCGTCCCAGCATCCAAAATGCTGCTCGGCCTTCCCTTCTACGCCTACTCCTGGAGTCAAGTTTCGGAGGCCAATCACGGGTTGTTTCAGTTGGGAGAACCCTCGCGCAACGATTCCCCTTATAACTACATCGTTTCCATCCAAAGCAAATTAACAACGTATCGGGACCCCAAGTCGATGGCGCCATGGCTGTTCGACGGGAGTACGTTCTGGACTTTTGACGACGAAATGTCCATCGGCGCAAAACTTAAGTATGCGAGCCAGCAAGCTCTGGGTGGAGTAATGATCTGGGAACTGAGTGGCGATACTCCAGATGGGAAGTTGCTCAAGACCATCTCCGAGCAAATCAGAAGTCATGATGATGATGTGGAGCGCGAGGCACCCTAAGTCGAAGGAGTCATTTCTTGGAGAAAATAGTCCCGTTTTTCGGATGCTTTTCTACATGCATCGTTCTCTTAACTCTGTCCGCGGCGCAGACCATCCAGGTCGATATCACTCCAGCGCACTCCACCAATCACTTCCGGCCCAATGAGACCCTCGGCGCCGGTATCGATCGCATCCCTTCGGAAGCAATCGACAGCGGATTGGCCCAACCAAATTTAGGCAGAGCGCTGGCTTCCGGCTGGCAACCTGTCAGCTATCGAAACAATACCGAGCTATCCATCGAAGCCTGGCATTGGAATCCGCAGGGCACCTGGAGCGAACCCGGCCAAAAAGGGTACTTTACCGGCTCGGCAACTCCCGCCGAACCCATCCGTTACTCCTATGGATATTCGCTGCCCCATCGTGGTTTTACGCGGAATGATGGTACGCCCAACGCTGGTTTTTCTCGCATCACGGATGGCGATGACAACAGTTATTGGAAGAGCAATCCCTATCTTACTCAACGTTTCACGGGAGAAAGCGACTCTTTGCATCCACAATGGGTAGTAATCGATCTGTCCCAAGTGCAACAAGTCGACAGCATCCGCATCAAATGGGCGGAGCCCTACGCCACGCGATTCTTGGTACAGCACTGGATCGGGGATGACCCCATGCACGCGCCCACTCACGGAGTGTGGCAAACCTTTCCGCTGGGCGCCATTGAGCACGGTCACGGCGGATCGGACATCCTTCGTCTCAATGCTAGTCCTCTTCCGGTACGCTTCCTGCGCATCCTGATGACGGAGTCTTCCAACACCTGCGCAGCAGGCGAAGCCTCCACCGACCCACGAGCCTGCGTCGGTTACGCGATCAACGAGATCTACCTGGGAACGACGTCCGCGGACGGCGAGTTTCACGATATTCTGCGGCACACACAAGATCAGGAACAGACTACGACCTATTGCTCTTCGGTGGACCCGTGGCACGAAGCTTCCGATCTGGGGACAACTCATCAAGCGCAGGTGGGCTTTGATTTGTTCTTCACCAGTGGTATTACGCGTGGTCTTCCCGCCATGCTGCCGATCGCTTTGGTTTACGACACGCCGGAAAGTGCCGTCGCCGAAATCGCCTATCTCAAGGGACGCAACTATCCCATCGCCTACATCGAGATGGGTGAAGAAATGGACGGCCAATATTTGAGTCCCGAGGACTATGGCGCGCTTTACATTCAATGGGCCACCGCGCTTCACCGTCTCGACCCCACTCTCAAACTGGGCGGACCGGGGCTTGGGGGCGGACTTGAAGATCTCGAAACCTGGCCCGCTGCGAACGGCAAAGCATCGTGGGTAACCCGTTTCATCGACTATCTGAAACAGCACGGCCACATGCGCGATCTGGCATTTTTTTCGTTCGAACACTATCCCTACGACGGTTGCAGAATTCCCTGGAGCAGCCTTTATGACGAGACTCAACTCGTAAGCCACATCATGCAAGTCTGGCGCGACGACGGAGTGCCGGCGAATATTCCCATGTTCATTACGGAATCGAACCTCTCCTCGGCCGCGAGCGAAACGTCGATGGACCTATTTTCGGGGCTGTGGCTCGCCGATTACATTGGTTCATTCTTGACCGCGGGTGGAAACGGAGTCTATTACTTCCACTATCTGCCACTGCTCATGGAACACGGTTGCAACGATTCTCCGGGAACGTACGGAATGCTGAGCGTCGACGCCCAGTACAAGATTCAGCAGCCTCTGGCGCAGTTTTTTGCGTCGCAGCTCATTAATTTGGAGTGGGTCGCGCCGGGCGAGAAACAGCACGATGTATTTCCCGCCAGGAGTGACATCGACGATGGCGCGGGACACGCGCTGGTAACGGCTTATGCACTGAAACGTCCCGATGGACAGTGGTCTCTGCTGGTGGTGAATCGCGATCAACAGAATGCGCACCGCGCGCGGATCGAGTTTCAAAACCAGAGCAGCCGGGAGAGCGCTTCCTTTTTCGGGCCGGTTGAGATCTCCACGTTCGGGAAAGGTCAGTATCAGTGGCATCCGGGGCACACCCGTTACGTGGGACATGCCGAATACCCGGCTGAACCTTCGGTGGTAGCGGAGACCTTCGGCAGGGCCGATCCCGATGGACCGGTCTTGCACGCCGAGCAGGATGTCAGCGCCGACACAACTTACGAATTACCGGCAGCATCGGTAGTTGTGATCCGTGGGAACATTCGCGCCCGGTAGTAGTTACAGGCATTTGTATCGTCTGAACTTTCTAGATTTGCGACGACCTGACACTGGCGTCCACAGAGAATGCGATCATGCATCTGAACATAACACAACTTACTATTTCGATTGTGCTGGCTCTTTCCAGCATGATGTCCGCCCAGGACACGAATTTTGAACCCGACCATCAACAGATTCCCGCACCGGATTGTCTGGTTATGAAAGCGATAGGGGAGCCTGGAGGGAAACCCTGTACCCAGGAAGATCATGATGCGTGGCTCGCCGACATCCGGCATTGGCGCAGTGAGCGCTGGATTCGCATTGGCTACGATGGATCGCGCTACGACCGGCCCGAGCTTAAGTGGACGCAGTCCAGTTTCTTCCAGCCGCAGATGATGGTGCAAGACCGCTATTTCTATGACCCGGTCGCGCACCGCTACACCGTCGATCGTTATCTCAATGATCTGGAAAAACGCTACGGGGGCATTGACGCGGTGCTGATCTGGCCGACCTATCCGAACATGGGCATCGACGACCGGAATCAGCTTGACCTGATTCGCAGCATGCCGGGAGGAGTTGCGGGGGTGCGGCAGATGATCGCGGACTTTCACAAGCGCGGTGTGCGTGTGTTGTTTCCGATGATGATGTGGGACCAGGGTACCCGCGATCCCGGCAAACCTTGGCCGCAGGCGATTGCTGAACTGATGGCGGAAGTCGGAGCCGACGGCGTCAACGGCGATACACAAGATGGGGTGCCGCTTGCATTTTCAGCGGCAGCCGATAAAGTTGGACATCCGTTGGCCTTTGAGCCGGAAGAAGGGCCTTCCGATGAGGCCTTGGCGTGGAATGTCATGACATGGGGACAATACAGCTTTCCGTTTGTCCCTGTGGTTGACAAGTACAAGTGGCTGGAACCGCGACACATGGTGAACATTTCCGATCGCTGGAGTCGTGACAAGACCAACGATCTGCAGTTTGCTTTCTTCAATGGTGCCGGTTGGGAGAGCTGGGAAAACGTTTGGGGAATCTGGAACGGGATCACGCCGCGCGACGCCGAAGCAACTCGCCGAGTCGCCACCATCGAGCGTGCCGTTGCCCCATTTCTGATCAGCACGGAATGGGAACCGCTCATCCCGATGCTGCGCTACGGAATCTTTGCCAGCCGTTGGCCTTTGAATGACCGGACTGTCTGGACCATCGTGAATCGCAACGAGTATGGCGTAGAAGGTCGCGAGATCGAACTTCAACCAGAAGAGGGAATGCGCTATTTCGATCTTTATCATGGGACTGAACTGAAGCCTGACCGTGACCCGGATGGCAAGACCGTGCTTAGCTTCGATGTCGAAGCGCATGGCTACGGAGCGTTGCTGGCTACGAAAACGGCTCCAAATGCAGGCATCCAGGCGCTCATGTCGAAGATGAAAGAAATGACCGCCAAACCTTTGGCGAGTTATTCGCATGAGTGGACAGTATTACCGCAGCAGATTGTGCCCATAACTCCGACTAAGCCGCCCTCGGCATCCCCGGCCGGCATGGTAAAGATTCCCGCCGGAGACTTTGCCTTTAGGGTGCAAGGAATTGAGATTGAAGGTTTCAATGACATCGGCGTGGACGTGCAATATCCCTGGGAAGATTCTCCGCGGCGTTTCCACGAACAGCGCATGCAGGTGAAGTCATTCTGGATCGATAAATATCCAGTCACCAACGCGGAATTCAAAAAGTTTCTGGACAGCTCTCACTATCATCCACAGGATGACTTGAACTTTCTGCGCGATTGGAAAGACGGAAGCTTCCCTGCCGGTTGGGAAGACAGGCCTGTAACTTGGGTTTCTTTGGAAGATGCGCGGGCTTATGCGGCATGGGCTGGCAAGCGTCTGCCGCATGAGTGGGAGTGGCAGTACGCGGCGCAAGGCAGTGATGGCCGCACCTATCCCTGGGGGAATGACTGGAATGCAAGCGCGGTGCCCGTGCCGGACAAGAGCCGCACCATGCGTGGGCCGGATGCAGTGGATGCGCATCCACAAGGTAAGAGTCCTTTCGGCGTGATGGACCTCGTCGGCAATGTGTGGCAATGGACGGATGAGTTCACGGACGACCACACGCGCAGCGGCATTCTGCGCGGAGGCGAATACTATCAACCGCAGGGCTCGATATGGTATTTCCCTCGGACCTATAAGCTCAACGAACACGGCAAACTCCTGTTGACGGCACCGAGCCTGGATCGTTCCGGTGGACTTAGTTTCCGTTGTGTTCAGGATGCGGAGTAGCCCGCGAATTTTGTTCATGGCCGCAAATACACTGTGTGCGTTTTGCGTGCATCGCCTGGCTGGGAACCACGGCCTATGCCTGGAGTTATCGCCGATGTGACCATGTTGGTCATCTGCCATCTATCCCGTCTGGAATGCGAGGGTAAAAACAGCCTCCTGTTTTTAGTAGACAAATGGTAAGCTTCGCACGATCGCCTTCCTTAGCAGCGAGGAGTCCATATGCAATGGTTGACCGGCAGAAAGATCTCTTGCATGCCGTTGCTTCTCAGTTGCGCTTTTCTGTTGGTCCCGGCTTCGTCGATGGCGGGAGCCGAGGCACACCGGGGCACACCCAAGTTTGACAGAATCCATGTTGACGCCCTCGATGCCGATGCCTGGAACGGAGTGGTTTTCGCGGCGCGGGCGTTCCAACAGCACTCCGACTTTGCGTTCAGATTCGGATCGTTCAGCCAAACCTTCATCGATGGACCCGCCATCTTCGATACCGTCCGGGAAGTCGGGCCACATGCTCCGGATGCGTCCTACTGCCGCATGTCGTGGGCAGTTCTCCCGCGCAATGCGCCGATCACGCTCGAATGGTCACGGATTGACGAGACTACGGTGGTGGGAACGATCACCGCTGACTCTGATTTCCAAATTGTTCTCGAAACCTATATTCCCCTGGCAGGGAGTTCCTGGGGTTTGCCGGGCGTGTATGCGGCGGAGGCGAATAAACAGGCGATTGTGGGCGAGCGCTATTTTGACGGCGTTTTCGGACTCTCCAGCCAATTTGTGGCGATGATCGATCGGCCGACGATGGGAAGCGGCACATATCCTTCCCTCGATCAATTGCGGGACACGATGAAAAATGCTGGTGTCCTGGTCGATTCGATTGACAGCGACCCGTCGAGGAACGCGGCAGGGCTCCAGTTCGTGACGGGGCAGTCGCGCACGGCGCACTTTGTGGCCACTCTGGGATGGAACAAACAGGAACTTCTCGAGCGAGCCCACGGATTGCTCGCGCCCGGGAAGATCGATGCCATGCTCAAGGAAAGGTCCGAAGCGTACGCACGCCGGCGACCCGCGGCGGAAGGCCTGTTTGCAGGCGCCCCGGACGCGATCGGCAACAACATGTTCTGGAACACGCTGTACGCGCCGCAGCCCGATCTCGTGTTTCCCAGTATCAGCCGGAAGTGGGCTCACGGCGCGGGATGGTTGCTGGGAGAGTGGGACGGCTTTTTCGGATCGCTGCTGACAAGTTTGGAGGACAAAGACCAAACCCTGGCCACGATTCGAGCGCTTCTGCTGGCTCAAACGGAGAGCGGATTCATTCCCAATGGCGTTACCGGAGGAGGCGATACGCCGGATCGTTCACAACCCCCGGTGGGGGCGTATTGCGTCTGGAAAGTGCTGCAGCGGTATCCCGACGACGAAATGCTGAGGTGGGCATATCCCCGGCTCAAGAAGTGGCACGAGTGGTGGTTCAAGGATCGCGGTGACGGACAGCCGTGGCGCGATGGCAACCGGGATGGACTGCTCGAGTGGGGCAGCAACCGGGGATCGGGTGGATCGGGCGGCGGCCGCGGCTTCCTGATGCATGCCAAATGGGAATCGGGGATGGATGACAATCCGATGTGGGATGACGTCCACTACGACCCGCATACCTACACGATGGACCTCGATGATGTGGGGTTGAACTCCTTGTATGCGCTGGACGCGGAAAGTCTGGCAGCACTGGCCGCGCAACTCGGCAAAGAGGACGACCGGCAAACCTTCCTGGCCGACTACGAGAAGATGAAACGGCTGGTGCGGGAGAAGCTGTGGAACGACAGTGACGGGATCTATGAGAACCGGTTCTGGAATGGCGAGTTCTCGAAGCGGCTTTCCCCGAGCAACTTCTATCCCATGCTTGCCGGCATCGCTACGCCGGAACAAGCAGAGAGGATGGTGCAGGAGCACCTGCTCAATCCCAAGGAATTCTGGGGGGATTATGTTGTGCCAACGACTTCGCGCAGCGATCCGGGATTTGCCGACCAGTACTACTGGCGTGGAAGCATCTGGGGGCCCACGAACTATCTCCTCTACCACGCCATTGATCGTTATGGCTTCGACCAGGCCGCGCTGGAATTTGCCCAGAAAAGTTATGCCCTCTTCATGGACGACTGGAAAATTAACCAGCACGACAACGAGCTTTACCACGCCTGGGGCGGCAGCGGTGGCGGCGATATCCACTACACCTGGGGAGCTTTGTTGTGCCTTCTTGGGCTCGAGCAATTTATGGACGCGAATCCGTGGGATGGGCTGCGATTTGGGGCGTTAAATCCCGGCACCGAAGGCCATCTGTATCGCGCCACCTGGCAGAATCACATCTACGGCGTAACGGTTGGACCCAACAAGACTGAGGTCGAGCGCGATGGGAAAGTGCGCTTGCAAGCAGACGCGGGAATTGTGGTGCGAAGCTACGAGAGATCTCCAAGTCGTGTATCGATGAGACTGAAGAGCGAGCGTGATCTCCACCTTGCGATCAGCGAATTCGACGCCGGGCCCGTGAAGGTGGCGATTGACGGCAAGAGCGTCCGGCAGGTCAAGGTGAGCGAGGGAGCAGCCAGCTTCGGAGTATCGCGGGGAGAGCACGTTGTGGAGTTGACCCATTGATCCGATTCGGATGATCCGATTCGGATTGCGGGCACGCTCACTGCGCGGGAGACCCGGCCTGCGTTCTGGGCAGCGCCGCTGATGGCATTGTGGCCTAAAGTTTCTTGCGTCCGTCCGGCGCGTACGATCCGCGGATCATGCAGCTTGGGTTGAAGTTTGTTTTCTAGCCTCGCCCCGAAACGAAAAATAAACCCCGGCTCCGGCGGAGCCAGGGTTTTTCATTTGCAACCAGCCGGCGCGGGCGTGCGGCTACTGGCTGGCGCCGCCGGGGGAATCGAGCGTGGCGCTGTACATGGCGTTCATCAAATCCTGGGAATGTCCATCGTAGTCCTCGTCGATGGCCCACATGAACGTGCCGCCGAGACCACGATCCCAATCTGTATACCAAACCCGAAGGTAGGTGGAGGCGGGATCGTCGTAGGTGATAAACCCGGGCTTTCCATTCGCCCTAAGCAGGTACGGCACGCCAGCGTAAGGATCGTAGCTGCGTACCCAACCCCAGCGATTGACTCGCTTCTTGATGAAGGTTCCGTAGTATTCCGTCAGTACGGTGTTAGCGCAGTTCGTGCAACTTCCCCAGAGCTGGCTTACGTTTTCGTAGAAGTAGCCGTAGAAGGGAGTGCCGATGTTTAGCTTGTCGGCGGGCGCCACTCTGAGGAAGGCGTCGATCGCCTCCTGCACGCTGCCCCCAGGCTGGCACTCCCACGGTTCGGGATCATGCGGATCCCAGAAAATTGGTGAATTCAGTTGCGCGTCGTCGGTCCACGGTCCAGCACAGTCGTAGCTCATAATGTTGAGAAAGTCGACCACCGGCACGACGCGGTGAAGGTTGTATCCCTCTCCTCCCCAGGGAGCTATGTCGGCGGAAAGCTGGTACGTCGGCGCTGGGAAGAAATCTCGGAGGGTGTTCATCAACTCGAAATAACCGTGAGCATCGGTCGTACCGGGATACTCCCAGTCGATGTCGACGCCGTCATAACCGTGTCTCTGGGCGAAATCCCACAAATTCGCCGCGAGAGCGTTCCGAAGATCGAGATTGGCTGCAACGGTGGAGAACACGCTCGGGTCGCCGCCCAGAAGGATGAGCACTTTGACGTCCGCTTTGTGCGCCCTGGCAATGAGATCCGGTTCGAGGAAACCATCGGGGACGTCGAGCGTGCCATCAGCGGCGGCATCGAGGCCGACCCCGGCGTGGAGCACATGCGTGACCTTGTGGAAAGGAATCTGGGCGGAGCTGTAGGGCGGATCTTGATACTTGCTCCAATAACCGTAGTCGGCAATCAGTCGTTTCGGCAAAACGGGGTAAGCGGCCTGAGCCCGCACATCCTGGGCGGCAACAGCCGAGAGTAGCATGGCCACTCCGAGAATTAGCAGACTTACTCGCAGAACGTGGTGAGTTTCCATTGGCGAAGTCCTCCGGGAACATGCCGGCCATAACCACCACAGCGCAAGATCAGCGCCGGCATTTCGGCGCATTCTATCATGGGCTGACCGCACGACGAGTAGTGGCGAAGGTGGAGTACCATGTCGAGGAGTTGTTTCCGCGGGTCGGGTTCATCGTGACGAACCTGGAGACGCCGAGCCGGGTCGTATTACGGTTCTACAACAATCGGGGCACGGCGGAGCAATGGATCAAGGAGGGGAAGCAGGCGGTAAAGATGACCCGCCTCTCTTGTCATCGTCTTTGCTCGAACCAAGTGCGGTTGGCACTGAGCCTGCTGGTCTACAGCCTGGGGAATTTGTGGCGTCGGCTAGCGCTGCCCCGAGGAATCGAGAACTGGCCGCCGACGAGTCTGCAGCAACGGCTGGTGAAGACCGGAGGACGGCTGGTGAAGCATGCGCGGTATTGCTGGCTTCTCCTGGTGGAAGGGCATCTGAACCGGCGGCGATTCGCGGCGATGCTGGGCCGGATCGCACGACTACCGGTGCCGGCGGGATAGAGAGATAGGCTGGTCGAGTCTGCGTCGGAAATCGGTCTTACCAGATGCTGTACGAGGAGGAGTGTTGCAAGAACAGGCGCAAAATGGAGCGATTCCGGGTTTGCCGGTACGGATGGCCACATCGCTGGGGGTACTCTTCTTATGAAAAATCGTTTCACAATGTCGCGAACAGCCGGGATGAACATACAATTGCGCTGTTCTCAAGGTCTAAAAGGAAATTCCGGTCAACCAGGATCTCCTCGATGATGGATCGCAGAGACTTTTTGAAGACGAGTGCGCTGGCCTCGGCCAGCAGTTTGCTCGACCGCAGTTATGCTTCAGCGCAAATGATGGTGCCGGCACGAATCACTATTCGCACACAAACACCAGATAGCGTAAAGACGCGGCTTGCAACACGAGAGCTGTTGAACGGACTGCGCACGATGCAGTCTGCGGCCGAGGTGACACAGACCAATGACGATACCGTTGCAGGTGCAACGCTACTGACACTTGCGCTCGATGCTTCGCGCTTCAAGAAGACAGAAGACTATGAAATCGCCGTGTCAGGCCAGGGCGTTGCCCTTCGCGCCGCCGGCGAACAGGCGCTCCTTTATGGAGTCTTCGACTTCCTGGAACGGCAGGGTCTTGTCTTCGGTATAGATGGCACGACGGTGCCCATTGATCGTCCTGCCGGATTGAATCTGCCCAAACCAGGTCAGCCCTGGACGGCTTCCCCACGCTTTGCTGTGCGCGGACTCCTGCCGTGGCCCGATTTTCTCAATTGCATCAGCGTTTATAACGACGAGGATTTTAAGGCATACTTCGCGGCCATGTTGCGCATGCGCTTCAACATGTTTGGCATGCATGTGTACACGCAAAATGAGCCGGGGCCTCTAGCGGAGCCCTACTTGTCGTTTGACTTTGCCGGCAGCGGCCACCGGGCGGCACTCGAAGACACGACGGTAACGAGTTGGGGATATCTGCCCCAGCGCACTTCTACCTTCAAGATGGGTGCGGCGCAGTTTTTCGACACTGAAACTTTCGGGGCTGATGCCACGCGCCTCGGCGGAGACACTTGGGACATCGCCAGCCGTACGACTGCGATGATGCGCGCCGCCTTCAGCTTTGCTGGAGAGCTTGGAATTCGCACCGGGATTGGCTTTGAACCCTATCAGAACCCGGCGGAAATCGTTCGCGCCCTGCCTCCGGAAGCCCTTTCGCATCCAGGCGGTTTCATCGAGTCGAATACTGCGCGCGACCTGCTTGAGCGCCGGCTCGCCGACCTGCTGGAGCGTTATCCGAGGGTGGATGATGTCTGGCTCTGGCAAGACGAGGGCGCGAACTGGGAGAGCCGCAAGAAGAACATACCACTCTCGACTACGCCCTTCACTCAGGCCCACGACTTCCTGAAACGGCATGCCCCCAACAAGCGGCTGGTGCTGGCCGGGTGGGGCGGCGTGACCCGGTATTTCGAGTCCCTGCATCAGCGGCTGCCCGAAGACGTAGTCTTCTCCGCATTGAGCGACACGCTGGGATGGGATCCTGTCAATGAAGCCTTCGGCAAGTTGGGGAGCCGTGAGCGCTGGCCTATTCCCTGGATTGAAGACGACCCGTCCATGTGGTTTCCTCAGTTTCGCGCCAGCCGCTTTGAGACCGACATGAAGCGGGCCCAGGATTTCGGTTGCCAGGGCGTGCTCGGAATTCACTGGCGGCACCGCGTCATCGATCCCACCGCTACCTACCTTGCACGCGCCAGTTGGGACAGCCAGCTTACGGCAACAGCGCACTACCGTAGCTTTTGCGCCGCACAGGCTTCCGGTGCGCGTGCCGCCGAGCTGGCAACTCTGTTTGACGATTGCGACCGGAATCACGCGATCTCATCGACGTTTCTGGGCAGTTACGATGAGGCAGGATTCGCGAATCGCATCGAACTCACCGGCGACTACAGCGAAGCCTTCAACTATGCGGAAAATGAACCTGAGCTCTCCGGTTTGCTTAGGCAGCGCGATGCGGCCGAGCGCTTCCGCCAACTCGTATCCCGAGCTGCATCACCCCTTGAACGCGACCGGATAGGCTACTTCGCAGGCTTTGTCGGCTTCATGGTTCCCTACTGCGACGCCTATGAGACAGCTCACAAGCTCGACGCTGTGTTACAGCATGCAGTGGAGCTCAGGGCCGCGGGTAAGCAGGACGAAGCGCGCGCGCAAGTTGCGCAAAGCGGCATCCCGCTGTGGCTGGCGATGGCGCCACTGGTGCGAGAGGCCATGATTGAATATCAGGAGGTGATCGCGACGCGCAACGACCAGGGCCAGCTCGCGTCCATGCAGAACAAGTTCGTTCGAATTTCGCTGGAGCGCCTTCGCCTCTCCATCAAAGAGTTTGTAGGTGAGTTGCCACCCGAAATGGATCAAGCCTATGCGGTGGCCATCTCACCTGAGGCCGCCAATCGACCTCGTCTGTTCATCCCCACCAGGCCGTCGCTTCTCAAACCCGGCGAATCACTCCGTATCTTCATCGTTGCTCCGGGCCAGGAGGAAGTCGCCGAGGTCAAGCTGCTCACGCGCAGCCAAGGCACGCATCCATGGCAGAGTTCGGCAGCCGCCCATGCTGGACGCAGTGTTTATACGGCGAGGCTCGGTCCATTTGAGGCAGCCGATGGCACAATCGAGTATTACGCAACTGCGCCAGGTAGGTCACGGCTGCTCTGCGACCCGCCGCAAGCGCCTATCAATTTCTACACATTGAACATCCTGGTGTAGTTCTAGTTTGCCCGCACGTTCAGCCCCACTAGTACCGTGACCGCGTTATGAATCATACGCTGGAGGGACGGGCGTCTCGCCCGTCCAGGTGGGGGGAGACCCGGCCTTCCATAACAAGCTTTCATCGACAGGAGTAACAATCATGCGGTCGCGGCACTAGTTTGCTCCTGAAGGAGGACCCATTGGCCATGTGGCAGCCGAGGGCCGCGTGGTGCCCGAACACTGCATTCTGCAGCTGTAGTCCGCCAAAGCTCCACCGGTATGAACCCGTGCCACCACGCGCCCCCCATTTTTCGAATTCGCCGCCCTTTCGAATCTTTGAATCTTTCACTGCGCGCGGGAATCGGTCGTCGATTCTTTCGTTTGAGGACAGAGACCTGTTGCCGAAGGACGAGGTTCTCCAGCACCAAACTGCCATGGCGGCGAAAGAGGCGAACCATGACTCCGAATGAGAATCGGAAGGAGCGGAACATGGCCGAGGTTATAGCAGATGCACCGGTTGAGGAGGCTATGTAAGCTATTGATTTCGCGGCCCCACAGAATTTTGGCGAACGACAACTTCACTGAACCCAATTTGTCTTGACAGTCTGGGGTTTGATGGAAACCCGCTGTCGGGTTGAGACATCCACCAATTATTCGAGGGCATTAGGCCTCTCCATATCGGGTCGTAACATCGGCCGCATGTCGTCGACGTGCTCCACGCGATTCCGGCCATTTTGCTTCGCCGAGTACAGGCCCCGGTCGGCTTGGTTCAGCAGCGAGCCAATGTCGCCGTTGGGATGGTCGGTTGAAACGGCCACTCCCATGCTTAGGGTGATGTTTGTCGACGCACTGGAAGAAACTATCGGCTCAGTGCCAACGTATGCCCGAAGATCGTCTGCTCTCATCAAAGCTGCCATCAAGTCGCAGTCGGCTAGAATCATCAGAAATTCCTCGCCGCCGTATCGACCCACGCCAATCGTATACACGCAGCTTTGAGCGAAGCCTTCTTGCGACTTCCTTCAGAGCCTCGTCTCCATAAAGATGCCCCAGTGTGTCGTTCACTTTTTTGAAGTGGTCGACATCAGCCAATATGACGCTGAGCGGTTTCCCGCTGCGCTTGGCCCGCTCTGATTCGCGATTAAGGAAATCAAGGGTTTCCCCGCGATTCATTAGTCCGGTCAAGGAGTCATGCGTGGCGGCGTAACGCATAGACTCCCTGACAGACACCAGTTCTTCATGCAGACCGACAATGCGCTTGCCCACCAGAAGACGGGCCTTCAATTCCAGTTGATCGAAGGGTTTAACCAGGTAGTCATCCGCTCCAGCCTGCATCGCCTCCAGCATGTCTTTCTTGCCGTCTTTTCCGGTCAAGAGAATGATGTACGAGTACGAGTTCCCCATGCCCGCCCGCCGGATTCTGCGGCACAACTCAACCCCGTCGATGTCTGGCAACACCCAATCCAGCAAAACCAGCTTCGGACAATCTGGGCGCTGCAGAAGCGTCCAGGCTTTAGTGCCATTTTCCGCGATTGTGAAAGGAAAGCTCCATTCTTGCAGATGAGATGTCAAGAGCTGCCGATAAACAGGCGAGTCGTCCACAACAAGGATCTGCATGGGCAAGATTCTCCACGTTCTATTTCGGCACGTGTTGCGTTGCTTGAGTCTTGTCATTGATCGGAACCATTACGCCAGTAATGGGTTGTCACTTAGAGTTGGATGCGATTCTCGGGTGAGGATTTGCAGCTTCATTGAACGCCAGCAGCGAACCCACCGCCGACACCTCGTTCCCTGCGATGCGCGCCCGCAGAAGG
>PLIC01000219.1 GCA_003139995.1 Candidatus Acidiflorens stordalenmirensis
GACTTTGTCAGAGACGCCTGCTTTCGCCAACTATGAAAAAACTACGATCTTGGCAAAGCGATCAGCAGCGCTACAATTGGGCGAGGTTGGTATCTGCTTCACTCACCAAGCCCCTACAGGTTGTGGTTTCGGTTTGAGCTTAGCTCCGGGGTGAAGGATCGGCCCCATAACGGACCGAGTAGACCTTGCGGTGTCTAACCAAAAAGGCCCGGGACGGAGGAGGCCGAGATGAAGATTTTAGGCTGTGATCTGCACGCAAGACAACAAACCATTGCCATGGTGGACACGGAAACCCGCGAGTTCACAGAGAAGACTCTGGAGCATAAGGGATGATGGTGGTTCTAGCTTAAGTGATGGTCAATACGAGTACGCTGCTGTTGCCGCCGCTTGCGCAGCCCAGGTCTCCGGAGTTCCCGCCCGGAGTATGCACAAACACGTTCACGGCTCCTGGACCAGAGATCAAACCGGTCGTAATCATGACTTTCAACTGCTGACGGCTGGTAACCGTGGTGCTCAGGGTCTCCCCGTTGACGACAACTACAGAAGACGAAACAAACTGGCTGCCGTTCACGATGAGCACAGCACCTTGCTGCACCTGAGCAAAATCCATCGTGCTGGGCGAGAGTGAACCGATAAGCGGCGCGGGCCTAGAACTACCGCAAATCGGGTCCGTGGCGTTGCAGCCTGGAAAGAACAACAAAGCAAGCAGGACGGCGAGGGACAGAACGGCTGTGCGGGAAGGCATGGAGATGCTCCTTTTATGAGGTCCCCGTCCGGATTGTCGAGTTGCTCCTGGGCACAAGCACTCTACGTTTCTGCCGGGGCCAAACTCCTGACTGGTTTGCATGTGCCGTGCCAAAAGACGGCGAAACAGGTGTTGTCGCAACTTGCTCATTTGATGCGGGATGCCGGTAGCACTACGGTGGCCCAGGCTGCGCGCTTTTGAAGCTCCCGGCCGAATTCAACCACAGGTGGTGGTTCTCAGCCACCGAGGGATGGCTGCGTTCCTCCAAAGCTCCACGCGAGCCCGTTGCTTGGACCGATTTCGCCTCGTCATAAGGCTCACATCTTGATGTGCGGTCATCAGTTACAGCGCAAGGCCGCACGTCGCTGTTGCAAAATCCCCTTTACACTCATTGACCCAGGAAATCTCAGTTTATGAAATGGCCTGATTACATCAGTCGATACGCGGCGGTTCCTGATGGCGCACGGCGCCGCTGAATCTCTTCGTGGAGCTGGTAGAATTTCTGTACTTCAGCGTCGTTCAGCACTTCTCCCGAAGCGTACGCGAGCACGCGGGCAAGCTCCTGCTCCAGCTCCTCATCTGTGCAAGCCTCTAGGTTTGTCATTGGGTTTGTCATTTTCCCTCCTAAGAGTCTCTAACAAACCTCGAAGTACCAATTAAATTGAGCGTTTTGCTCCCATGGTTCTCGGGTGATCGGCGCAAACATGGGATGTAAACTGTTTGTCGCGCTGCAACTCGAAGTTCCATATCATTTCATCGAAAGATTTACCCGTGGGCGCAGCAGAAGAATCAAACCGCCAGGAGCATTCCGAACAAGCAAAACCGAGAAAACGCCCTTCTTCGATCCATACAAGCTTGCGGGGCATCCCTCTATTAAAGTTGGTTTGCGGCAGAGTGGTCTTCTTCCCAGAGCTTATTTAACGGTTAATATGAGTACGCTGCTGTTAAATGAGGGCACGCCGCGTGCCAATGTAGAGCGACCAGCGGCAATTCCTTTTAATTCATCTGTTGTTAACAAGTTAAGAGAAGACGGGGCAGCTTGGACAAGCCGCGATTTGCGGGACTCCGGTGCTCGGATTCCACCAGAGTGGTGGTTCTCGGCCAGTGGAACGAGCAGGCGAAGATTGAGCGAGGAAGTTACACTTTGGGGCAAGTGGAAGGGGGAAGAAGCGGATAGCGCTTAATTAGGTTACTGTTGCAAAATCCCCATTACGCTCATTAACCGGATTCGTCCGATTCTCAATTTTAGGCCTGTGGCTGTTGAGAAGGCCCCTTTTCCTCAAAACAGCGACAATTTGGGGATAGAAGATGTCTCAGCCATCAGAAAGCGCCGTCGCCTGAGGAATAACGCGGTTCGTCTGCGGCACCTGTCGATCTGTATGCACAGGCGTCTCGCATCTCCTGTTTGATCGGTTTCAGCATTCGCCAGGCTGCCAGACAACATGCGAATCCGATTGTGGAAGAGGCTGCGATGGATGCGCCGGCGACCAATGCCCCGGCACCAACCACCCTGCCGATCACGCGCCAGCCACAGGCCTTGCGCACCATCCTCTCGCGTTCCACTGCATCAGCGTTTCTCCAGTGGCGGTCGCGTACTTCATTGACGGCGCCGACAACTTCGTTGAGTGGACGCTCGAACAGAAACTGAGCTGCCTTGAGGACAAGCAGAATGGGCAGTAGTACGAACACCGAAAACACCAGCATGAACAAAACGATTACGGTCAAGATTGCGAACATGATTCCTCCTTTTGTTGACGACGAGGTTGCCCGACGACATCAGCCAGATGCGGCTTCTTGCGTGTGGAATACTGAGGGAGGGCAGTGCTCGGTCTATCCAGGGTTTTGCGGTCCGGCGTCACTGGGGGTGACGCCGAGAATCAGATCCGCGGCCTTCTGAGCCTGACTGGCTGCGACGAGCACCAGGCGAGAGTCTTTCTGCAGCGCGTTCAGCCAGTTCGCCAGATAGGCTGCGCTGTTGTTGATGATCCGATTCTCGATGCCACAGTACCCCGCAAGAAATGCGGCGCCCATCTCGGCAACGAGTTCCTCGCGACTGTAGTTCTGGTCGCCGAAGCGTTCGAAGTCCATCAGGCTTGCACGATTCAGTCGGGCCGGATGCCCGGTGCTGTGGGTGAGCTCATGGAACAGCGTTGAGTAGTACTTCTCCCCGCTGTCGAAGCAGATTCTCTCTGGCATTTGGACATAGTCGAGGACCTTGCTGTAGCTGGCGCAGTCCCCGCCATGTTTGATCACCGGCTTCCCCCGGCAGTCAGCGACGACTTGCTCACAGGCTTTAATGGGTTGTACGTGCGGTTGGTTCTCGGTGGGTTCGGCGGCCCGAATCTTGAGCCCTTCGCATTGCTCAGTGTTGAAGACCGTGTAATAGAGGCACAATACGGAACGCTTTTCCATGATTTCGTCACCGTCCTCGACCTCACGTCGCCCAAACTTCCAGTAGACAACGGGAAATCCGACCTCCCCTTGGCGCACGTGTCCGTCGAGTTGTCGCGCTTGGCGGAACGTGAGCCACTGCGGGTTTGCATACCCACTACTGAGTAATGTCCACACGTTGATTCCGCGGTATTCGCGACCGCTGATCAGGTTTCGTGGCAAACCATTCTTTCCTCGCGCTTTCCACGGCTTGTGCCAGGGAGCGACCCCAGATTCGAGTTGTTGAATGATCCTGCTGGTGATGACTTCGTACACGTTTGGCATAGAGTTTCTCCTTTTGATGGGTGATTGATTTGGGACAGGAAGGACAACGGGCGGCATTGCGTCGCCCTGTTCGTTAAGTACGGATAGTCAGTTGTTACGTTGCTGGATCAGAGCGTTCAGGGAAGGAGCGTTTCAGAGCAGAAAACCAAAATGGAAGTGGGAATATCAATGGAACAAGGAACAGTGAGGTGGTTTAACCCCACATCTTTCCTGTCCATCCTTCGGGCAACGGTGCCGACGAAATCATCGTCAACCGTTCGCCTTGGTTGGTCGCAGCCTTGCATATCACGCTGGCAGTCTCGTCTGAACTGTGGTCATCTCCTACGAAGATCCGCAGGGGTGCGGCATAGACCTGTTCGAGCAGCGACCGGATTGCCTGCCCGATAACATCCGCCTCGTTGCGTGCGGGCACGATGACAGCCACGCGAGCGCGGATGCAGATCGGCGGTTCAGGCCGTTCGGGGGAGGCGAAACGCGCCAGAAGCCTCCCCGGGCGGCGATCAGGTTGAGCCAAATGAAGCAGGACAGCGCGCCAATCCAAGCTGCGATCATATTTGAGTTTTAGGGCGAAGTCGTTGCCTTGGAATGGTTCTGGGCGGCCGCCAAGGCATTCTTCGGATTGATTAGATGGCGGCGACCGTCTGCGGTGGCATCGGCCGTGTCGCGGATGATGCGGATAACCTCGGACGGCGTGAGCCCAGGATTAACGGCTAGAATCTTCGCCGCCAGATTCACCACGTTCGGCGATGCCATCGATGTGCCGGAGAACTTCATGCGTTCGCCACCAGGCACATAGCTCTCGACCTCGTAGCCGTTGGAGTGAACCACGACCGTGGGTCCGTAGCTGGTGAACGGCGCTTCATCGCCAGCTCGATCGACCGCGCCTGCCACAATCAGATTCGGCAACTGAATGCTGGCCGGAATGAACTCGTTGAACGTGGCGTCACTGTTGGAGTTGCCACCGGCCGCGACGAACAGAATCTCGGGCGCGGCGGCAAAAACCTTTTCCAGGGCGCTCTTGTCTATATCAAAGAATTCACGGGCCATCTGTTTTCGCTCATCGACCGACTTACCCATGCCACAACGTTCGAGGCCACCTTCGTAACCCTTGACCGAACCACCCCAGCTCATATTCACAATGCGCACGTGGTTTGCCTTGAAGAAGCTCAGATAATCCATGACGGCCGCGACGCCTCGCTCGGAAAGCTCGTGGGAGGGGCAGGGGTCAGGAATCAGCTTGTAGTCGAAGGTAATGCGGGCCACAGCCAGGCGTGCATACGGATTTCCGTCCATGGCGATGCCAGCGACGTGAGTCCCGTGCATGTAATTGCCAACCTCGCTGATTCGCTCTATGAAGGGGCGCACCTCGTCGGGTTTGAGCGCAGCCATCTCCTTTTTGATCTCACTGGCCTCAGGGCTGTCGATATTGGCTTCCACGTCGAGCAGTCCCTTAACACGCTGTTTGACCTCAGGAATCTCTTTGGCGCGCTCTTGCGGGAACGGGTAGAGGTCGCCGGTGGTCTTGCGGGCGTAAATGTCGTACGCGATGACGGCGGGCTTACCATCTTGATCATGGACAAGTTGGCTTTTGAAAATAGCCGTGTCCACACCGCTATCCCAAACGGCGATATTGACCGGGGTGTAGTTCTTGCCGGATTCCAGGCTCACGGCGCGTGCCGCCCAGATGTCGGGTTTCTCCTTCTTGTTGACGGAGAGATATGAGCCAAGCGCTTCCACTAGGGAATCTTTGAGCGGGACGATTTCGACCAGCGCCAATTTGATGCCGGGCAATCGGTCGGCGAGAACGTCGCTCAACGCTCCGGTTTTCTGCACAACGGGATCGTATACCGACCGCAGCTGACCGATGATCAGTCCTTCGCTGAGCAACTCATAGTCGGCTTTGGCGTCCTTGATTTCGTTCTCCACCACAGCGAAGGGCATGGCGTCGAGGCTTTGCCGGAGAAGCTTGGCGACTTCTCGGCGATACTCCGGCGAGTTATGGTCCTTGAATTGGGCGCGCGCACAAAGCACGGCGCGCAGAACCATACCGCTGGTGATCTTCTGCGCAGGCTTGTCTTCGAGCGCCTGCACCTCGGCAAGGCGGCGCAGTGCGTCCTGATCCTTGCCTTCCAGAATGTCAAGCCCGGCGAGCGTACCAACCAGGCGGCGTTTGGTGGCCGATTCCTCGATGTCGTAGTTCGCCAGGACGGACTCAATGTCCTTACGGATCTGTGCCGTCAATTTGGCGAAGGCCTCATCAGAGTGCAACACGTCTTCAACCTTGCCGGTGACGGGGTAGCTGAACTGGGGAACATCGGCCGCGCGTGATCTGCTGCTTCGGCGTTTGAGCCAAGATGAAGCCGACGCCTACCAAGCAGAACAAAACCAAGATCAATCCACGCTTTATGTAGCGTTGCTTCCGGATAATCCGTTGACAGTATGTATTGGCCATCACACCTTTCTTTTCTTGCAGAAACTGCATTTTAACGGCCTGGAGGGCCACTGTCGACTCTAGGTGTCGCGCCCTGATGCGCAGCGTGCTTTTCAGTGTGCGTCTAAACTTTTTTCTGATGGTGACTTATCGCGGGCTTGCGGGGAACCGGCAACTTGCCCCATCCCGATAGTTGCGCAAAGCAGCATGAACCAAAACACACGAATAGATCTCAACACGGATTTCCTTTTTGAATCCGAAAACGCCCATCATTGTATATCCGGTTTGCCTCCTTGTGCGTTGCCTGAACCGAATTCCATCTGGGCCGCACTCCACCCCGAATGGCTGCTGCGCGGTAACGCGCGGTTACCCGCTCACGGATCCTTCGAAACGCCCACCAACTCTGCCAGCGCCAGCCAGTGCCTCGGATGCGGGCGGTGTCGGCCCGCGCGGATGTCGGCGACATAGGATTCCGAAACTCCGAGTGTCGAAGCTAGGGCAGAGATTGTAATGGGGCTGCTATCCGGAGAGAAGTTTTGCTTCGCATGAAGACAGAAAACAGCAGAAACACTTAGGTCAGCAATGTGGAAGATTCCCGATTTGAGTTCAGCGGAGTGATACTAACCAGCTTGAATGTCCCAAATACGGAAAAATGGCGGATTCTGGGATTGGAAACAACGCGATGCACCATAACTCCCTACTTTACGTTCGCAACGGGCCATTTCACGCCCTTTTCGACACGAAATCTTCCGGAGATGTGAAATGCGTCCGCCACTCAAAGTTTATCGCTGTTTCGACTCCTGGCGACGGCGGGAGATGAAAGGGTATGCCCACTGAGATAGCCGAGTTCACGGCCAATTGACCGGAAAGGTCAGAGGAGGGACTCGTGGTACTGGGTAATTCCCGGTTTGCTAAAATTAACCGGCCAAATCTGTTTGCTCCTTGCTTTTCAGCGAAGCGCCCTAAAATCAAACAGTTTGGCCGGTTAATTTCGGCATAACTGGTCCAATCTGTGCACGCGCCCTTAAATCTCTCCATCTGCTTGAGTTACGCCCGCGCGGGCATCATGATTGGCCAGTTATGCTGACAATCCACTCGGAGCCCTCGTTCGCACTTCCCCCAAGCCCGTTTCTGGCCAATCAAT
>PLIC01000262.1 GCA_003139995.1 Candidatus Acidiflorens stordalenmirensis
TTTAGTGTTAACACGCCCTAGCTGAGGGCAGCCTTGGGAAAATCCGCAGCCTTGGCTACACGGGGCTTAGCCCATTCCAAGTTGCTTTGACGCTTGCACTCAACTGCTCCTGCCTCGCCTGCACGAAGGGTGCATAGTGACGCTCGGTAGTTTTGATACTGGAATGCCCCAATAAAAGAGAAACGCTATGCATGGGAACTCCTGCCAACAAAAGACCAACCGCAAAGCTGTTTCTGAACATGTGAGGATGGCAACGCTTGGGTGTGCAATCTAGATGGAACAGCTTTACTTTTTTGAATAACTTTGAAAGTTTGTGATGCCAGTGCTTGACAGCCGTCTCAGGATTACCTGAACCACTCCAGAACAAGTATCGAGGGTTCGGGAACAGAGGAAGATCACGAAGTTCCTGCGCCACGCTTTGAGGCACGTCTACGCACACGCTCACGCCAGTCTTGGCTCGGTACAGAAAGATTTGATTCTGAGCATTGAGAGCTTCGCGTTCAAGGGTGACCGCGTCCCGAATCGCAAGCCCCGACCACCGCATGAGGAGAACCAACGCGTGGAGCTTTGGGGCACGGCTCGGGTGGCGTTCGTATTCTTCTCGGGTAGGCTCTGCGGCACGCAGAATTTTCTTCATCTCGTCATCTGTGAAATAGTCAGTCGGCTTATGCGTGACCTTGATCTTGGAGAGGCCTTTCGCTGAGTTCTCCCTCAGCCACCCCGAGGAGACACAGAACGTGAAGAACTGCCGCAGAGCTTCCTGTTTCTTCTGCGCAGCCAGAGGGCCTAGTTCCCATGAGGAACGCCACTGCCGCAAGTGTGAGAGATCAAGGTCAGTCAGGAAGTGGACGGCATTTGCTCGGCACCACGTCAGCATATCCTTCTCGAACCAAAGCACGCGCTTGCTTAGAGTTGAAGCCGTCAGTTGCTGTGCGCGTTTGTCTTCAAGGTACGCTGCTACAGCCTGAGCCACGGTTGTGGGTTCTGTTGGCTTCGGTTTCTCACCAGCTGCGATGCGTTCATAGCGTTGCTCGACACTGCGAGCGTATACCGTGGCCTGCTCATGTGATCGTGTCTTGGTGCTCTCGCGGCGCTGCCGTCCTTCGAAGGTGTAGGCGACCCAGCGCACGCAGCGACAGCGCTTCCACTGAGGATCAGACCTGTGTGGGCAGGAACGACTGTGGCGTGCGTAGATGTGAACCAACATGTTTTGTTGGTATCACACTTTAATCACACGATGCAAGATCACTTTCGTAACGCATTGATTGTACAACTACAAAGATATGGCGGAGAGGGTGGGATTTGAACCCACGATACCCGTTAAGGTATGTCCGCTTTCGAGGCGGATCGTTTCAACCGCTCACGCACCTCTCCGAACACCAGTTGTCACTGGCCAGTGGCCAGTAAAGGCTCTTAACCCGGTTGCCAGTTGCTGGTTCCTAGTTGCTCCTCGCTAACCACGAAGAGCGAACGACTAACGACTGACTTACAACTAACGGCGCTTCCGAAAAAACTCCTGCACCATTTCCGCCGAACGTCCGGCCAGCACCCCGCCCCGGATTTCCATCTGATGATTCAGACCGGGGTGGTTCACCACCTGCAGAATCGAGTGGATGGCGCCTGCCTTCGGATCGTCGGCACCGAACACCAAGCGGCGGACGCGGGTATGAACTGCTGCTCCCGCGCACATGGCGCACGGCTCAATTGTAGCAAACAGCTCGCAGTCGCCGAGCCGGTGGTTGCCGAGGTTTCGTCCTGCCTCGCGCAGCGCCACGATTTCAGCATGAGCCGTCGGATCGCAGTCGATGAGGTTGCGATTCCATCCTCGTCCAACCACGCGTCCTTCGCACACCACGACCGCTCCCACCGGCACTTCGCCCGCCTCCAGCGCGCGCTGGGCGCAGCGCAGGGCTTCTTCCATCCAAAGTTCGTCGGAGGAAAGCTGGTCGGAGGAAACTTTGTCAGCGGAGAGCAGTTGTCCGTCACCCGTGGCTGGTTGCCAGAAAGCTAGTTTTCAGTTCCCGGTTTCCAGTTCTCAGATAAGAGTCTGGGCCCGCAGACTGACCCGTCCATTCTAGCGGGTGAATGGTTGCAGCGGCTAAAGCTGCCGTCGATTTTGCGGGACTTACGACGAGGCTGAAGCCGCGCTCCTTCAAAGGAAAGTCGAACCCCGAGTTTCTCGTCAGTGTTATCCTAGTGGGGTCATGGGAATCGCCGGCGTTTTGCGGAAGGTGTTCTTGGTGGACCTGATCCAGGGGCTTGGCGTGACGTTCCGCTATCAGGATCCCAAGGAAATCTACACCGAGCAGTATCCGCTGGAGCGGCCGCAAGTGGCCGAGCGTTACCGGGGCGCGCCGCGGCTGAACGTCAACCCAGACACCGACGAGACTCTCTGCATCTCCTGTGACCTGTGCGCTCTGGCCTGTCCGGAACACCTGATCGTTGTCAGCAGCGAGCGCAATGAAAAGACCCGCCGCAAAGAGCTCACGAACTTTACCTACGACCTGAGCCGCTGCATGTTCTGCGGCCTGTGCGAAGATGCTTGCCCTACTGATGCGCTCGAACTCACCCAGGATTTCGAGCTCGCGAACTACACCCGCGAAGGCATGATCTGGGACCGCGAGGCGCTCGAGAAGGGTCCGCAGCCCACCGTATACAAAAAGTAACACTCCCTCCGCGAAGCGCAGCCGATTCCGAGCCTCGTCCCTAGACTTTGTCATCCCGGGCGAAGAGAGGGATCTGCAGTTTGCGGCGATCTACAGATCCCTCTTTTTGCCCGGGATGACAATTCATGAAAGGTGTCGCTCATGCACCCCGTCCTGACTTTCACCGCGGGCTGTTAAGCGTCATTCCAGCGCCTTCCCAAGTACGTCTATACGAACATGGCCGAATAGAAGGCCCCTCTCTGTTCTCTTGCGAGATACCTCTTGTCTTTTGGGGTCTCAAGCCCGTTTGGGCGGTGCCGATAGATATGTCCATGTAGGGATATGTGCGGCACAACGGCTTCGGTCTGGCGATCTGCCAGCGTTCATCGAACATTTCGGTGGAAGGGTGACGTTTGAGGATGACTGCAGTTCCGCTTTCAAGTTCACTTTGCCTGCCGGTCGACACGATAAGAAGGGGGGAGCCCGAGCGATGAAAGAATTACCTCAGGTCCTTCTTGTGGATGACAACCCGGCCGACGTCGATCTAGCGCGAGAGGCGTTCGCCGGGGGCAGGCATCAAAGCCAAATCAGCGATGTAGCGGACGGCGAGGAGGCCATGGCCTTTCTGCATCGCGTGGGCCAGTATGCGAATGCGGTTCGTCCCGACTTGGTAATCCTGGATCTGAATCTGCCGAAGAAAGACGGTAGAGCGGTGTTGGCGGAGGCCAAAGCCGACGTGAATCTCCGGGTCATCCCGGTCGTGGTGTTCAGCACCTCGCGCTCAATGTTGGATATAACGCGCAGTTACGAACTGGGCGCTAACTGCTATGTCAGCAAGCCCGGAAATCTGAACGATTATTTTTCGGCGGTGCAATCGATTGAAGAATTCTGGTTCGGCTCTGCGAGCCTGCCACGAAAGGAAGAATGATGGAACATGTATTGCTGATTGAAGACAACCCCGGAGACGCAGACTTGGTACGGCTGCGCTTGGTAGAAAGCAAGTCCGAGGTCCAGGTGAACTGCGTCCCCCGGCTTTCCGACGCTCTCGCGTGTCTGGACGCGGAAACACCCTCGCTAGTGCTGCTCGACTTGAACCTTCCCGACAGCCACGGCGCGGAAACTTTTCGTCGAATCATGCAGAAGGCTCCGAACGTGCCGGTGGTGATTCTTTCGGGGCAGGACGATGAGGCGCTGGCGATCAAAGCCGTCCACTCCGGCGTTCAGGACTACCTGGTCAAAGGCGACATCACCAGCAAACAACTGGAGCGCGCCCTGCGCTATGCGGTGGAACGGCAGGCGCTGCTGCGCTCTCTGGAAATCACCCGCAAGCAGCAACTTGAATTCAAGAACCGGTTTCTCTCCCACGTTTCGCACGAATTGCGCACGCCGCTGACCTGCATTCACCAGTACGTCACGCTCCTTTTGGACGGGTTGGTTGGTCCCATGGCGCCGGAACAAACCGACTATCTGAGAACAGTCCTCAAGAGCGTGAATCAGTTGCACGCCATGATCCGCGACCTGCTCGAAGCCACGCGCGCCGAAAGCGGCAAGCTGCGCATCGAACCGCGCTGCATCGATATCGGTGAGCTGATTCAGCAAGCAGTCGCGATGATGCGGGCCGCCGCCGCCGAAAAACACGTCGGCCTCGAAGTTGGGCTGGACCAGACCATCCCCATCGTCTATGCGGATCCGGACCGCACTCTCGAAGTTCTCATCAACCTTATTGACAACGGAATCAAGTTCACCCTACCCGAGGGGTCGGTGATCGTGAAGGCCTCGAGGGTGGAGACCGACCCGACCGCCGTCTATCTTGCGGTCAGCGACAGCGGCCGCGGCATTCCTCCAGAGTCGCTCCCGCTGGTTTTCGAACGTCTCTTCCAGGACCCCAACGCGGTAGACGGCAACCGCACCGGTCTCGGTCTGGGTCTCTACATTGCCAAAGAAATCGTCACTCTCCAGGGCGGGAGGATGTGGGTCGCGAGCCAGCCCGGAAGCGGCAGCACGTTCTCATTTACCTTGCCGCTCTATTCCCTGGCCAAGCTCTTGCTTCCGGTGATCGCTCATCGGGGACGTTTGCGGGAGGCCATTGTGCTGGTGCGCGTGGAGCTAACTCCGCGGTCCAAGTCACTGCGCGGAAGCTGGAAAGAAACCTGCCAGCGCTGCCTGGAGCGCCTGCGCTTGTGCATTTACGTGGATAAGGATCTGGTTCTTCCACCCATGGGAACCGGCGGCCCCGTCGAAACGTTTTTCGTGGTCGCCTCCACCGACATGCAGAGGGTCAACGTCATGATGAACCGCATCTGCGACCAAGTCGGCGCGCTGCCTCAGTTGAAGGCCAGCGGCACTTTGCGCGTGATGGCTGAGACGATCCCTGGCCCGCCAGCCACCGATCCGAGAACCTTGGAACAACAAATCTGGGGCGTTGCCGATCATGTCACCGAAATCATTCAGCAGGGTCTTTGGAACGGACATAACCTCACCGAAAAGGAGAACCACGAAAATGCGCACTGAGAGTTACAGCGACGGTCCGCCTATGAATCGAGCAAAAATTATGGTCGTGGATGACGATCCCGATCTCAGACAGGCGTTGAGTTTGCGTCTGCGGGCCAATAACTTCGACACCATCAATGTTTGCGATGGTTATTCCGCCATCGCCATGGCTCAGAAAGAGCACCCCCACCTGATTATCCTCGATCTCGGGCTGCCGGCGGGCGACGGATTTACCGTGCTGAAAAACTTGCAGGAGTATCCGGCGCTTTCCGACATTCCGGTGATCGTTCTCACGGCTCGCGATCCCGAGGGCAATGAAAAACGCACCCTCGAATCGGGCGCCGTCGCCTTCTTCCAGAAGCCGGCCGACAACGAGGAGCTGCTGGGCGTGATTCGCGCCAGCCTGCAAGCCGGATGGGGTTGGGGCGGAGCCTTGCCATCGTAGCGGTTCCGAAGGAGAACGATATGTATGTAGACAGCCGGGGGACGTTGGCCCATTCTCGCGACTACGACGTCCGCCGGCGGGAGCCGCGCTATTTTTCCACCATCCCAGTCACGTTGCAGCGTTTCTTGCGCTTCGGGTCGTTCGTCACTCGCGGTGTAAGTCTCGATGTCAGTGTGCGAGGAATGTCGGCGCTGGTCTGTGGCGCGCCGCGGGTAGGCGAAACCGTTGTGATCGCGATGTCCTTGCCAGACGCTCCGGTCGAGATGCTGGCGACCGTCCGCCACAGCACGGATACCAGCTCTGGATTTGAGTTCTACGTGCTGTCTTCGATTGCCCAAAAGGGAATTAAGAACTGGATACAGGAACTGCAAAAGCGCGAAGAGAAGCTGTTCCCCTATCTGTACGCGTCCGCGTCCAAGGTTGGCAGCGGCTAAAGAAAAGGAGGGACGGACTGCAGATCGCTCACTCCGGCAGCAGCGGCAGTCCCTGAATATCCCAGGAAATATGGTGGACGGCGCTGTTGGTCGCAAGGATCGCTGACCTGCCCGGAGCGAACGCCAGTCCGACCAAGCCCTGGCCGGAAACTTCGAGATTGGCCTTGCCTTGCGGAGTGATCTTCACGATGCCGCGCTTTCCGGCAAGAGAGGCGGCGACATAGACATTCCCCTCGACATCAAGAGCCAGACCCTGCGGACGCCCCAGACCGCGGTAGAACACGGACACGGTTCCGTGTGGATCGACTTTGTAGACGCAGTCGAAGCTGGAAGTGCTGGGGCCGGTGACGAACATATCGCCGTGAGGACCGAAGGCGATGTGATAGGCGGAAACACTCGGCTCCAGCGTCGCGAATACAAAAATTTGCCGGTCGCGAGCGATCTTGAAAATGGTTCCGCTACGGTCGCCGACGTAAAGGTTCTCCGCCGCATCGAAGGCAATCCCAGTCGCGACTCCCATGCCTTCCGCGTAGGTCGACATGGTGCCGTTCGGCGCCACCTTGTACACGGCCTCGTCGTGCCGCGAAGAAACGTACATCTGGCCTTGGCGGTCAAAGGCAATCGAGGTGGCATTCATCATGTCGCTGAGAAACGGCGCAACGTTGTAGTTCGTGTCGATCTTGAAGATCGACACCGGCACCTTCTGCCCGCGCGATCCGGAGAAAGTCACATAGATGTTGCCTTCGCGGTCGAGCGCGGGATTGGTAACCGGATGAAGGTTGTCGGCAACGGGGACCGCAATCTCAATGGAATGGGCATTGCTGACGTGCCCGTTGGTTCCGACTACGACCGGCCCCGACGCCGCTCCCTCGGGCACGCGGGCCACCAGGAAATCGTCGGAACTGATGATCACAGAGCCTTCGATTTCGCCGAAGCGCACGCTCGGGCGGCGCAACTCGGGCGGACGCAGGCCCTTTCCGATGATACGGACCTCGCCTCCGGGCAAAGCGAAACTTGGCGCGACCGCTTCGATGTGCGGCTTGCCGTTGACGTTCTTTTTTCCCAGCAGGCGGTCGGAGATGGTCATGGTTTTTTCCCGGCGGGAGCCAGCGCTACTTCATTAGAAGTCCAAAGTGCAACAGAAGATGCATGACCGCAAGCGCGTAAAGTCCCGCTCCCAGGTCGTCCACCACAATGCCGGTGCCCTCGGGCAGCCGCTCCAGTCGCCGAATCGGAAACGGCTTCCAAATATCGAAGACACGGAAGAGTATAAGGCCCGCGAGAAAGGTTTTCCAACCGAGCGGGACGGCGATGATTGTAACCAGTTGCCCCGCTACTTCATCAATGACGACGAATTGAGGATCCTCCAAACCGGAGGCGCGAGCGACCCGGGTGGCGGCGGGAATTCCGATGAGGGTCACAACTGCGGCGGCGACAATCGTCGCCCATGCACGGCTCGCGACCGGGACCCGCGAACTTGCCAACGCCCACACAATGACCGTGGCCAACGATCCCCATGTGCCGGGGCCGGGCTTGAGGCGTCCCGCGCCGAAGAAAGTCGCGACCAGTGTTGCCCACAGCGGAGCAGCGCCGCCGTCGGCGACTTCGGGCGGATGATTCATCAGTCTCCGTCCTCGTCGGCGCTGTCTTGTCGGATCGCTTCGTCGGCGTCGTCAACCGGCGACGAAATCACGTACGCGCCGCTCGCCCACTTGCCGAGATCGATCAAGCGGCAGCGCTCGCTGCAAAAAGGGAAGTCCGGGTCGGCGGCGTTTGCCGGCTTTTTGCAAATCGGGCAGCGCAGCTTGATGGGGCGTTTACGCGGCATAAGATGACTGCAGAGAATCCTCTAACTTCTGACCTCAAACGATTTCCGCCACTAAATCATAATCGTGCGCCGCCGTGATGCGACAGCGATAAAATTCTCCCTCTTTCGGCTCGTTCCCGTCGGGATAATCGTTCACGAAAACTTTGCCGTCAATTTCCGGCGCGTGCATTGCGGTGCGGCCTTCGAGCAGCAGGTCGGACTCCGCCGAAGCGCCTTCCAGCAGCAGATCGAATTCGCGTCCGATGAGCGATTTCTTTCTTGCCCGGCTGATCTTCTTCTGGATCGACATCAGCGATTTGCGGCGGCTCTCGATCTCACCCGCAGAAAGCTTCTTGTCATGATCGAAAGCGCCCGCGCCTTCCTGGTCGGAGTAGCCGAAGGCGCCCATCCAGTCGAAGGCCGCTTCTTTCACGAAACCGCAAAGCTCCTCGAATTCTTTTTCGGTTTCGCCCGGGAAGCCGACAATGAACGAAGTTCGCAGAGTAACACTGGGAATTACACGGCGCATTTTCTCGATTGATCGCAAGAACAGGTCGGCGCCGCCCCCGCGCTTCATGCGCTTCAGAACGGTCGCCGAAGCATGTTGCAGGGGGACATCGATGTACGAACAAATATTGTCGTGCGCGGCGATCGTTCCGAGCAGCCGCCCGGTGATTTTATTGGGATAAGCGTAGAGGAAGCGAATCCACTGCAGGCCTTCGACGCCCGCGAGCTCTTCCAGCAGCAGGGCCAGGCCGTCTTTCAGTCCAAGATCCTCGCCGAAGCAGGTCGTATCCTGTCCGATGAGCGTGATTTCGCGCACGCCGGATTGCGCCAATCGCTCCGCTTCTGCGATCACGGATTCGAAACGTCGCGAGCGGAATTGTCCCCGAAGCTGCGGAATGATGCAGAAGCTGCAAGGATGATCGCAACCTTCGGCGATCTTTATATATGCCGAATATGCAGGCGTGGTCAGCACGCGGGGCGTGTGGTCGTCGTAAAGATAGTTGGGCAGTCCGGCGACGGCGCCGTCCCAGGAATCGTGCGCAAAGCGTCCTTGTCCGCGGCGATGATCACCCTCGGCCCGCGAGGTCGTGCTGTTCGAAGTTAGCGTATTTGAAGTTAGAATGTTGAACGGACTCGGCGCGCGGTGTGGTTCCGGCACTCCGGCAGCGGCAAGAATTTTCTCCAATTCGCCGGTGCCGACGACCGCGTCCACTTCAGGAATATTCTTTCGAATCTCATCGTGAAAACGCTCGACCAGGCAACCGGCGACCACCAGTCTCTTCGCCTTGCCACCCGTCTTGTGGCGGGCCATTTCGAGGATCGTATCGATGGACTCCTGTTGCGCGCTGCCGATAAATGAGCAGGTATTCACCACGATGACGTCGGCGTCCTCCGCATCGGGAGTAAGCTCGGCCCCAGCCTGGGCCAGCATGCCCATCATTACCTCACTGTCGACGAGGTTCTTGGGACAGCCGAGGCTGACAAAACCTATCTTGGCCGGGGCAGTCTGCCCCGAAGTCGCGGATATGCTTTTCTTTGCGGGCATTGGGACGATTGACGATAATGATCAGCAGGAAACAGATCTAAACAATTTTAGCATCCTGCATGGCCCCGTCCGCGCCCTGCCGGACGCCGGAACCCTGGCACCAAGGAGAGTACCTTGTCTTTATCTTTTCCGCCGATCCGGGCGACCCGTGCTAATCTTATGGATACAAAAACTGCACCCCTCAATACTCCGGAGGAGAGATGTCGGCTAAACGTCTCGCGGTTCTGGTTGTGCCAGTTTTAGTTCTCGTTTCCAGCGCTTTGGCGCAGGACTCCAGCAATTTGGCGGAAGTCAATGAGCTTTCCCTCACGGCGGGGCGAACTTTTGTCAGCACCCAGACGGTGCCGAGTACGGGCTTGCCCATTCATTTCGGAAACGAGGAGACGGTCGCGTTCAATTACGGTCGCCTGCTCAAGAGCCATAAGATTTTCGGACTGTATGCGGAATTGCCCGTAGCGATGTATTTTCGGATGGACCTAAACTACCACCTCGGAACGACTCCCAAGGATGTCGGGGCGCTGTTCGCTACTCCGTCCGTGCGTTTGAACTTCTTTTCCGGCCAGGGAGTCACGCCGTGGGTTAGCGTCGGCGGCGGCTATGGCCGCTTCCGAGAGGCCCCGCTTACACTTTACGAAAAGCCGAACCTTGGGCCAACCGGCACCAATACCGGCGTAGTCCAGTTCGGGGCTGGATTAGATGTGTGGATATGGCACCGATGGGGCGCGCGGTTCGAAGCGCGCGATTTCTACTCCGGAGTTCCCGACCTGAACGTCGATACCGGAAGAAGCCGTCAACACAATTACTACGTAGGTGTCGGCGTCGCGCACCGCTTCTAGGAACGTGTGGGGACGGGCGCCCTCGCGAGCCTGCCGCCGAAGCCCCGAGCGAAGCCGAGGGGGAAGTCGAAGGGTCCAAGCCGGGCGCACCGGGGTGGCGCAGCTCGGCATCTGCCTGTGGTCACCGCAACTCCGGATTCGCTTCTAACTGGCCGCCACGCGCTTTGCCGTTTTTTTGGAGTTCGCCGCTTCGGTGGCAGTGATGTCCTGGAAAAGTTCGGGCAGGCTCTGGGCGTCGCCCACCGACTTGCCGAAACGCGCGGATTCGTAAGCGCGCGTAAACCTGGCGACCTTCTTCTGCAGTGCCGCTTCCTGAATGGCCGCGACGAAATCCAGCGGTGTCTGCGACAGCGACTTGCGCCAGCCCAGCCGTGCCATGCGGCTCACCATCCGGTCATACCAAAGCGCAGCCGATTCGCGCGGGGCGCGCTCCGGATGCGCCCGCAGGCTACGGTTACGTAGGCCCCTGACCAGGTGCCGGAGATTCAGCAGCGCGATCTGTACTGCCGCGAACGCGATGAGCCCGCTCAACCATCGCACAGGGAAATTGGTGAAGTGGTCGCGAGCGCGCCGTGCCGCCCGCAGCATGGCCCGATGCTGCCGCCCAATCCACCGGAGAGCTTCGTCAAAGAACTGCCGGCTGCTGGCAGCCGTATTCTTCCCCAAAGTGCGCTGGTGGCTGACGTCGTAATTGATAACCCATTCGCGCCAAAAAGATGCGGCCGCATCCACATAGAGTTGCATCCGCGACCAGCCAGTCCGCGCCGGCAGGCTTCCCGCCGGAGTCGGATCAAAACTAATCCAACCAGATCCGGGGAAGTAAGCCTCAACCCACGAATGGGCGTCACTGGCCCGCACCACATACTGGCCGGTGAGGTCATTGTATTCACCCCCGCGGAACCCCGTCACAATTCGCGACGGGATACGCAAAGAGCGCAGCATCACCGCCATCGAACTGGCGAAATACTCGCAGTGACCGTGCTTTCTCTCGAACAGGAAATTGGCCAGTGGATCCTGCGGCAGGCTGCGGGGCAGTTCCAGCGTGTATCCGAAGTGTGTCGATAGATACTGTTCCAATGCGACTGCCTTGTCATAGTTGCTGGCAGCTTGCCCGGTGATTTCCTCGGCCAGCTTCGAAATGCGAACGTCGAGCGGCGGCAGTTTCAGGTACCTGTCCATGCCGGCGGGCACGGTGTTCGCCGCTACACGAAGCCCGTCGTTGTCGATCTCCGGCAATTGCGACTCAGCTTCGTACTGATTGATCGGATGGTCGGCATCGAGGTCGTAGACAGCTCCCCCGGCGTCCATGCTCACCTGCCGGAAATTTCCCGTGAGACTCTGTGGCCTTTCTGCCAGAAAAAAGACGTTGGTTCCAATCGGCTCCATCAGGACGCGATAACGAATGGATCGGCTCGCGGCCACAGATGCGCCGCGCAGGTCCACCAAAGGCGCCAGCCGATAGCTTCCATCTCCCGCCGGCCGCAGCTGGGTTTGATCGAACGAATTCGTCCACTCTCTGCCGTCAAAAGCGCTCAACGCCATCCCACGCCACTTCAAGTCGTAAGCGCCTTGCAGATCGTTCTGGATCTCGATGTGCATAACCACAGCGCTGGACTGCTGAATCTGGCCGATGCGGCCCAGTTGCACGCGATCCGTGAAGCCAGTGGAGACATCGCTGGTCGGAGCGTAAGCGCTGAGGTAGCGTGAAGAAATGCGGGGAAGAATGAAGAAGATCAGGAAACTTCCGGCCAGAATCATCAGCATGAGCGCCGGAGCGATCGCCAGCAGCCCGTAGGCCATGGGCCGCGCGGGAGAGGCAACGCGTGGATCTTGTGCGTGCGTTTGCTCGCTCGAGACCGAGTGCTGCATTTCCATCAGGACAAAAGTGACGACTGCAACCAGCAGGAAGCCCGCAAAAGAAAGCAGAAAGACACTGCCGACCGTAAGCACGGCGGCCGCCAGCACCATCAGAAACGAAAGCACCGCGAGCATGTAGTGGTCGCGCGTCCGCTGCAACGAGAAGAGCCGGACGACCATCGCAAAGAGTACAAGGTGAACGGTTGCCGTTAGAAAGCTGCGCGAAAGAAAGAAGTAATCCGCGAGATAGATGACAACGTAAATCAGCGTCAGCAAAGTGGTCCAGCGTTCCGGGATCGCAAACTCGCGCCGTGTTAGAAGTTGGACTCCGCGCAGCGCCAGCGCCAGCCCAACGAGAATTACTGCCGGAAGATCGAGCCCTCCGGTCGAAGCCAGAGCGCCGAAGCCACTGAGCACGAGCAAGTAAAGCGCCACATCAAAGTAGCGCTCAATGGTTTTGGCCATGATGATCCCGCCCGGCTTGATGGAGGCTTCCGTCACGATAACTTCTATTCTTGGCGAAACCAGCGCGGAAGGGAAGTGTCGGCGGTAACAAGTTGATCTTCGGGCCGAAACAGCGCAATGCGAAGGGTCGTTGTGTCTGGCACTCGCTCCTCCGTCTAGAATGGAAAAGTATCGCGCCGAGAGTGTATAGGAGGTGTACTCGTGCAGATCAATGCTTTGCTTGCCGCTCATGGCCGGATTGTCAGCGTCATTGTGTTCGCACTCACTTTCACTACATTTTCGGCGGAACAGATGGGCTCCCAGCATCCCCGTCCGAAGGTGGTTGCGCTGGACGCTTCCGTAAAGGACTACTTGAGCGTGCTGAATGGGCCACCGGAGAGCGTGAGCATGAAGTCCGGGTATGTCGTGCTGAGTCCTGGAAAGTCGGTAGGCAAGCACAGCACCGGACACCACGAGGAACTGCTGGTGGTCTTGGAGGGCGCTGGTGAGATGCTTTTTAAGGATGGTTCGAAGCTGCCAGTCAAGGCAAACTCCGCTGTCTATTGTCCGCCGGAAACCGAGCACGACGTGATGAACTCTGGCAGCCAAGTGTTGCGGTACGTGTACGTAGTGGCAGAAGTGCGGTAACGAGCGTCGCTCGCTTCTGCAATTCATTTGGCGTTTACAATACCTGCCTATGGACTACCTTTTGAAAACTGAACCGGCTGTGTATTCCTTCGCGGATCTCGTGCGGGAGAAGACGACGATTTGGGATGGGGTGACGAATCCAGCGGCGGTGAAGCATCTGCGCGAGATGAAGCCGGGGGAGCGGTTGGTGATTTACCACACCGGGTCCGGAACGAAAAAAGACGAGAAGAGCGCGGTAGGGACGGCGTCGGTGGCAGCCGTGGATGCGAGCGATCCCAGGAATCCGCAGGTGAAGATCAAGGTTGGGAAGCCGATCGCAAAGGCGAAGACGCTGGCGGAAATCAAGTCGCGGGCGATTTTTGCGGAGTCTCCGCTGGTGAAGCAGGGACGATTGAGCGTGGTGCCCCTGACGGCGGCGCAGTACGCGTGGCTGGTGGGGGAGTAGTCGACTTTTCGCGTGCCTTGGCGCCCCAGTCACTCGCCGGAAAAAGTCGCCGGTCAGGTGGTCAGCTTGATGACTGTCCCGAGAATGATGAGTGCAGCATCCGCCAAGGCCGTAAAGAACAGAGCCAGCGTGAACTGGCCAATGCCTCTCAGATTCTGTGGCGCGACCTTCGAACGACGGCACACGACGGTGTGCGCCCACTCATCTCCGTGCCGCTGCTGCTGTGGACTTTTCTGCATATTGAAATAACCGATCAGGCCGAAGAAAAATGCGTCGATAATGTAGGCAAAGGACCGGACCCAAGCCGAGCCCGGACGGCAGGGCGAGCCATCTTCCTGGACGACGACCATGGAAAGCAGGAGTTTGCCGGGCGTGCTTCCGTGAAACCCTTCGCAGATTGCTTCAAAAACAATAGAGCCAAGCAGCGCGAAAGTGAACAGTGCGATCCCACCAGGCGTCCGATGTGCGAGCAGAACCCGGACGGAGGTGTGCTGTAAGGCTGCGACAATCGCCAACATGATCCCAACCAGGAATCCCCCGCAGAAACCAATGAAGTAATGGACAGTCAGGTCGATGCCGCAGGCCGCTACGCGGGGCCAGAAGCTCACGCCAGGCAAACTTCCGGGTTGTCCAAGGTAGGAGTCGAGGGCAGCAAGATGGATACCTTCTGCTTCTGGTGACAGGTCGGGCAACGGTGTTATCGACATGAGGGCCTATCTTGGCTTTTTGAGGGCCGCAGCGAGCCCTCGTTCCTGAGCAATGTATACGGGTGCGCAGAATTGCGCAACAAGGAAAAGTGAGCATTGGGCGCCAGTTACGTCCTCACTAACCGTTCGCTGCAATCGGATTCCGGGCAGGCGTAGGTCACGTGATTGCGCTGGCGGTCGAAGCTGATGATGAACATGGGGCGTCCGTGGCGCTCGCAGGTGGGCTGGCCGGGGGTGAGAACGGGCGCGTCTCCGCGCTTGGGCGTGGCGTAGCCGATGCGCTCGCCGAAGCAGCGGTGGCAGAACTTGTCGGTGCAGCGAAAGAATTCGATGGAATAGTCGGCGTTGTAGGGAGCGAGCGCGGGCTCCATGGTGCGATAGTGCTGGTCGCAAAGGGGCAGAAGGTCCGTCCGCATGCGAAGCGAGTTTAGCACTTTAGAAAGAATCCGGAGGGAGTGCGCGCTCCGAAGGCCCGGCGAGAAACGGCGCTGCACGCAACATCCGGATCGCGTCAGCCGATGTGGCGCAATGCGTCGACGATGCCCAGGTGCGAGGCGCGATAGGATGGAATGAGGCCGCTGACCAGCCCTACGAAGGCTGCGACCACCATGGCGACCGCCGCAGTCGCGGCCGTCATGTGCATCGAGACCGGCAGCCCGATTCCGGGGCGCGCCATGAACAGAATGGCTCCAGTCGCGAACGCGACGCCGATCAACCCTCCGATTACCGAAATGGCGATCGATTCGCTTAAGAGCAACTCGAGGATGCTTCCGCGGGTAAAGCCGAGCGTGCGGAGCACGGCGACTTCGCGAGTGCGCTCGCGGATCGACATGGCCATGGTGTTGGCGCAGACCAGCAAAGTGGTGAAGAGTACGGCTCCGCAGATGCTGAGGATGAATGCTTTGACGCTGCCGAGAGTGTTGATGAAATCGAGTTTGAACGCCTGTTCGCTCTCACTCCTAGTTGGAACCGGACTCCCGTGGAACATGTCGTCGATGGCGCGGGCTACCCTGGGCACATCTTCAGGAGTATCAACGCGAGTGAAGTAGAAGAAGGTATTGTCTTTAAACCATCCGACAGATTCTTCCAAGTACTTAGTGTGGAAGTAGAGATTGCTGGACGGCGGATCGATGGCGTAGATGCCACGCACCGTCAGGTCGAGATTGGCGGAGAAGGTGGTGCCCTGCAGGATGATGTGGTCGCCGATCTTCCAGTGGTGTTTTCTGGCAAGGTCAACATCGACGACGCAGCCCGTGCGGTCGCGCTTCCAGGCGGCGAGCTGGTCGGCGGGCATCGCCTTGTCGGCGGCGACGTCGAAATACTCGTCCGGGTCGGTGGCAAACTGCGCGAAGTAGTTTTCCGGCTTGTCGTCTTTATACGTGCCCCCGAACCACGACATGGGGACGACATGAACGACGCCGGGAACGGTGCGAATCTTGTCGCGATAGTAGATGGGAAGAGGGTTGGCGAACGAGACCTTGTGACGGGTCATAATGCGAAGCGCGGAGTCGGGCGCTCCCTTGTCAATGTAGAAGGTACGCCAGACACAGAGCATGATGCAGAGCAGCAGCAGAGAAAATGCAATGCTGGCGACCGTCAGCAGACTGCGCCGCTTGTTGCGAAACGCGGACTTGGCGACGAAGCTGGCGAGGGTCATGGCGACAAGAGCATTCTACAACGCCAAAAGGACTGTAAGTTGCGCAAGTCGGAATCTTGCTGGTGGAGAGCCGGACGTCCACGCTCCACCGGGCGAGACGCCCGTTCCTGAACGAGCGAACCTCAAGCGCTCAGTTTGCGGAGAAATTCCTGCTCGTCCATGCGGTATTTAAAAGCTTCTTGGCCGTTCATGAAGACCACTGGGACCTCGTCGTTATAAAGCCGCCGGATTTCGGCGTCGGAGTCTACGTCGATTTCACGCCAGGTGAAGCCTCCACGCTTGTGCAGCTTGACGAGGCTTTCCTTGACGATTTCGCAGAGATGACATCCCTTGCGGGAGTAAACGATAACTTCCCGTGGCTGTGTCATCCGAAGGAGTGTAGCAGTTTGGTTGCGGGGTTTCCAAGATCTGGAGAGCCGGACAAAGACGGGCGTAGAATCTCGGAATGATGACGATAACGACGAACGGACGGGCACTTTCTGGAAGGACGTTGCTGGTGACGGGAGCGGCGAAACGGCTGGGGCGCGCGATTGCTTTGGCCGCGGCCGAAAACGGCGCGGACGTGGCCATTACTTTTCGCGAGTCGGCGCGCGAGGCGCGGGCCGTGGTGGAAGAACTGGCGCAGTACGGCGTAGAGGCGCTGGCGGTGCGGTGCGATATTACCGATGAGAAGAGNNAGTGGGATGCGATTTTTGCTTCGAATGCGCGCGGACCGTTTCTGGTGTCGCGAGAGGCGCTGCCGTATTTGAGAAAGCGCAGAGGCCGCATCGTCAATATGGGTTCGCTGGGCGGGTTGCGGCCTTGGGCGACGCATGTGCACTATTGTTCGTCGAAGGCGGCGGTGCACATGCTGACCAAAGTGATGGCGAAAGCGCTGGCGCCGGAGATTGCGGTGAATGCGGTGGCTCCGGGGATGATTGAGCTGGGGGAGAAATCGGCGGCGGCGTTCATGAGGAAGATGGCGAAGCAGACGCCGATGCGGCGGAATGGAACGGCAGCCGACATTGCCGCGGCAGTGATGTTCTTCGCGACGGCTCCGCAGTATATTACCGGGCAGGTGCTGGCGGTAGATGGCGGCCTGGGCTTGTAGCGGCTCGGTTTTGACCTTGCTTTGAAGGGGTGCGGCTTCAGCCGCGCCGTAAGTGCCACGTTATGGATGCGCCTTTAGGCGCTGAGGCCCGAGATGGAAATTTTCACCGCGGGCTCGAGCGATTTGTTTTCCCGGCTTCTATTCACGTATCTTTCTTTTTCGACGTTGACCATTCTTATGACTCGAGCCAATCCGGGCGTGTGCTCTCTTTTTCTGGCACTCTTTCTGACAATGTCTCTGGCAGTTCCCCTTGCTGTCGCACAAGATCGCCCGCAGGAAGGCGGTCATGAGATCGAGGTTTGGACTGGTGGCGGGCGCTCGGTTCCCGGCGGGACCAAGGATACGAGCGTGTGGAACGCGGGAGTCCGTTATGGGTGGATCCTGACGGCGCCGCACGGGCCGGGTTTTCTCAACGGTCGCTTCGAGCTTGCGGTGGACGCGGTGCCGGCGTTTGTTGTATTCCAGCCGGCAAACACCGCGTATGGGGCAGGGGTGAACCCGGTGGGGCTGAAATGGATTTTTGCCACGCGCGGACGTGTCGCTCCGTACGTCGAGTTGAATGAAGGAACGCTGTTTACGACACATGAAGTGCCGTCGGGAACTTCGACGGTAAACTTCACGTCGAGCGCGGCGTTTGGGCTGTATTTTCTCGGCGATCATGCATGGTCGGTCGATGTCCGCTACATGCACATTTCAAATGCCGGGCTGACTGTGCCGAATCCGGGCGTGAATACGGTGCAGGTACGGTTGGGATTCGGGAAATTTTTCGGGAAGAAGTAGCGAGAGCGTTTCCCGTAGAGACGCGGCTTGCCGCGTCTGAGGCGGGACAAGCCGCGTCTCTACACTCTAATCAAAAACTAACGTTGATGGGATAACGCGGTAGAGGTTTGCCTCGGTTCGGCGCGACGTCCGCAGCAGGGGCCGGGCGGAATGGGAGCGCCATGCGGGCAGGTGCGCGGATGGTTGAGGAAGGTGCAGATCTTGTCGGTGGCTTCGGGCGAGAGGATGTGCTCGAACTTGCAGGCCTGCTGCTCGATTTCGGTTTCGCTGTCCATGGCAAGCGAATCGGTGAAGAGGCGCTCGGCGAGGCGGTGGCGGCGGATGATGTCGGCGGCGCGCTGGTGCCCACGCGGAGTGAGTTCGACGATCGCAGAGCCGTCGCCCGTCGAAAAGCCGGCTGGTTTCAGCGCGTCGTGGCAGGGATTGACGAAGGGCTTGTGATCGTGCACTTGGGGCGGGTGCGGGCGCGCCGTTACCAGCCCCATGGCGGCCATTTTTTCCACTGCGAGGGATACGGGCAGAGCGCCGTGAACTTCCATCCGGCCAATCTCCGCGATTTGGCCGTTCTCTTCCAGGGCAAATAATTCTTCCAGCACTTCATCGAACTGCTCCTCGTCGGCCATGGCAAAAACTTCCTGGGCGGCGATTTTGCCGTGATGCAATTCGATGCGGCGGTCGGCCAGACGCGCTACTACGGGATCGTGCGTCACCATGACGATGGTCCGTCCCTGCTGGTGCAGTTCGCGGAGCAGACGCAGGACAATTTCTTCGTTGACCGCGTCGAGGTTGCCGGTGGGCTCGTCCGCGAGCACGATTTTAGGATCGTTGATGAGGGCGCGGGCAATGCAAACGCGCTGCTGCTCGCCTCCGGAGAGCTGTGAGGGCAGGTGCCCGGCGCGGTCTTTGAGGCCCACGCGATCGAGGGCTTCGAGAGCTTCCTGCTCGTCGGTCATGCTGTGAAAGTACTGGGCGAGCATGACGTTCTCGACGGCGGTGAGATACGGGATCATGTGGAACTGCTGAAAGACGAAGCCGATGGTTTCGGCGCGCACATGGTTGAGGTCGGAGGCGCTGAGGTTGGCGACGTTTTGTCCGTCAAGCCAGATTTCACCGCTGGTGGGGCCGTCGAGGCATCCGATGAGATTGACCATGGTGCTCTTGCCAGAACCGGAGGGGCCCATCATCGCGACCCACTCGCCGGGCCCGATGGAGAGAGAGATGTCGTCGAGCGCTTGAATGAGGCTGAGGCCGCCATTATTTTCTTCCGCTCTCGCGGGATAACTCTTGGTGACGTGCTTGAGTTGGATCATCTGATCGTTCCCTTCTACTCTCCCCTCAGAATAATCGCGGGTTGCACGCGGCGCAGCAGTTCGATGGGCAGGATGGCCGAGATGAGGGCCACGGCAACACTGCCGGCGAGCACGTACGGAAAAACGCTGAAGCGCGGGACGACGGGCGCGTGGAAGTTGACTCGTCCGATCCAGATAGCGACGCCGGTGCCGATGAAGAAGCCGACAATCGCGCCGACGACGCCCAGGGCCGCCGCTTCGGCCGCGAAGAATCCGTTGAGCAAACGTCCGGACGCGCCCAGGGCCTTCATGATGGCGAAGTCGCGGCGGCGGTCGAAGACCCATCCCATGAGCGTGGCGAGAACGCAAAGAGCGGAAGTGAGAACGACCAGTGTGGCCGAGGCATAAAGCGTGGCGCGCGTTTTGTTCAGCACGTTGGCTTCGGCTTCCATGATCTGGCGGACGGGGCGGATGTCGGTCGAGGGCAAAAGCTGCGCGAGTTGGCGAATCGATGTTTCAATTTCCGCGGCGGTTCCATTGGCGGCGACTTCGATGGTGGAGGGCGCGACGCCGGTCCAGTTCTGGAATTCAGATTGATTGAGATAGATGCGGCTGTCTTCACCAGCGCCGGTCTGGAGCATTCCGGCGGGAGCGAGTTGGATCGCTTTACCTTGGAAGGTGAGTTCGAAGGGCTGGCGATTGGGGCTGACTACTGTGGCGGCGCGCATGCCGATGAGGGCTTCGTTTTGCGCGTCGGGCCAATGGCTCACCTTCCACCAGTGGTTCAACTGGCGGGCGCGGGTGAAGTCGGTGCCGACGACGACTACAGATTGTCCGTCTTTGGTGCGGGCGACAGCATAAGAGAAAGGAACAGCCAGCGTCTTTGCGCCGAGAATGGATTCGACTTTGGCCAGTGCGTCGGCGGGCAGCGACTGGCCGTCCTTTGCGACGATAACCACGTTGGCGCCATAATTTCGGAACTCCGTGCGGAGCTTGGCTTGCACGTCGACGTAGAGATTCATCATCGTGGTGGCGACGGCGGCGGCAACGATCATGGCGAGCAGGGCGGAGGCGGCGCGTCCGCGACGAAGGACAGCGGCGCGGAGAATCATGCGCGTGAACATGGAAATATGCGGCGCCCGAGCGCGGCGATCGGCAACTTGCTTCGGAGTGAGGACGGTGCCGGGAGTGGTGCTCGTCGTCATTCTTCACCTCGCAGGGCGAAGACGGGATCGAACTTTACCGCGCGGCGGACGGCGGCGGCGCTTCCGGCAAAGGTCACGAAAACGGCGATGGCAAGGATGATAGGGAAGAGCACGGGCTCGATGGAAATCTGCGAGTTGAAAATCGACCGGCCGATCTGGCGGGCGAGCAGGGCTCCAGCGGAAAATCCGGCGATGCCGCCAACGATTGCGAGGAGCAGCGCTTCCGCAAAAAAGATCGCAGAGACCGCGAAACTGCTTGCGCCGAGCGCTTTCATCAAACCGACTTCGACGCGGCGCTCATAGATGGCCGTGGCCATGGCGGCGGAAACGGCAAGCGCGGACGCGAAAAGCGCGGCGAGCGTGATCAGCAGCATGAGTCCCTTGATGCGCGAGAGCACAGTGCCTTCGTTTTGCGCGACCTGGCGGATCTGCTCCGCGTGCGAGTGCGGGATGACTTCCTCTAACTGTAAGGCAATCGACTCCACGTAGGGCGAGCAGTACCAGCGGTCGTAAACCTCGGGAGTCATCGTTTTTGGGTCGCGGACGGAGAGCGCATCCGGGGGCTTGGTCAGAGCGCTGACGTAGACGCGGCGTACGGCGCCGGGTTTGCCGAGAATTTGCTGCGCGAGGGCCAGCGGCGCGACGATCTGGTCGTCTTCGGCGGCGCCGGTGGAGAGGATGCCGGAGATGGTGGTTTGGCGGCCAGAGACTTCGAGTGTGTCGCTGGGTCGCTTGCTGAGCTTCGTTGCCAGGCGCTCGCCAACGAGAATATTTTGAGAGTTGTCGTCCGGCCAGCCGCAGTTTGGAGACTCTTTGCCATCCCCACACGAAACTCTCCACCACGGGTGTGTAATCCGCACGCCGGTGGTGAAGTCATCTTTGCTAAAGCTGAGCGCCTTATTGAAGTAGGTGCCGACCAGCGTGACATCTTTTGCGCCGCTGCCGCTGCCGACTTTCACGGTGACGGGCAGCATGGGCGAGAAGCCGACGATGTTGTGGTGCCAGAAGGTGCCGCGAATTTTCGGCAGGTCCGCTTCGTTGAGGAACGTGCCGTCGCTCGGCGGCTTCAGGTTGATGCCGCCGACTTCCACATCGAGTGTGTCTTCCTGCGGAGTGACGACCAAATTGGCGCCGTAGCTGCGCAGTTCGCGATTGATTTTGTCGCCGATGTCGGTGGCGACGGCGATCATGGCCGTGGCGACCGCTACGCCGAGCGCGATCGCAATGCCCGCGAGCAGCTTGCGGCGCGCCTGGTGGCGAAACGATTGGTAGACGATGCGAAGAAACATTATTTCTGCTCGAAGTAGCGTCTGCCGGCCGCAACGTCGGCTTCGGAGACGATGACCGCATCGTCGGTGACCTGCGCTTTCAGCGGGATCGGATTGCAGCCGCCGGCCATGCCGATCGACTGCGGATTCATGAGGGCGGCGCAGTTCTTGCAGATCACTCCCTGTTTGCTCTTGTAGAAGCCGACCGGGCCGCAAATTTCGCAGGCGTCGAAGACGGTCGCGATTTTTCCGTCGGGCTTCTGGTAGAGCCAGAAACGGACTTCGACGCCTCCTTCTTTGGCTTCGAAGCGATGCAGATCGCCGTCGTAAATTTCCTTCAGCGGGATGGAGACTTTGCCGTCGACGAAGATGACTTCCGTGGCGGGCGAGAGCGCGCTGGCGCTCTTCTCGTAGATGAAGCTGGCGGTGATCATCACGACGAAAAAGAACGAGCAGATGTAAACCGAAGCCATCCAGAGGCGCTCGCGGCGGGCCGTCCAGAGCGCCTTGCGGCGGGCGGCGCCGGCGGCCGGCAGTTCGACCGGCTGGCGGCTCTTCATTTCAAACAGCACCATCAGCGCAGCCAGCACGAGGATGGTGACGAAGAAGAAAAAATCGTTGCGAACAATGGGGCCGATGATGGCCATCTCCTGGCGAGAGGAGGGAAGGACGCCATTCTCGGAGAGCTCATGCAGGCCCGAGATCACAAGTTGCCCGGCTACCAGGAAAAGAATCGCGGTTGTGACCCTGAAGAATTTCTGCAGGTTGATCTTGACGCTGCCCTTGACGAACATCACGCCGAACAGGATGGCGACGATCACGCCCATGACGGTGCCGATGAAGCTCATCAGCTCGCTCGAATTCAGGGTTACGGCAGAGAGGATTAGCACGGTTTCGGCGCCCTCGCGCAGGACCATCAGAAAAACGAAGAGGAAGAGGCCGATCCATGCGTCGCCACGGGCGAACAAGCCGATCTTCGTTTCGATCGTTTCGATCTGGCCTTTGAGCTTGCGGCCGGTCTTCATCATGAAGACGATCATGGTAACGACGAAGACGGCGGCGACCAGCATGACCCAGCCTTCGAAGACGTCCTCGTTCAGCTTAAAGCGGGAGAGAACGACAGCCCCGCCGATCGATCCCACAAAAGCTGCGGCCAGGGCGGCGTAGACCGACTTACGCAGATCGTTGCGGCCGAGCTTGGCGAGATAGGCCAGGGTGATGCCGACGATGAGAGCGGCTTCGACGCCTTCGCGGAGCGTAATGATGAATGCTTGGAGCATTGAAAAAGGTGCCGCTTTCTACGTGAACATGAATTTCAATTTCAATATCAATAGGATACGGTTTCGAGCAGGGACCGGTCAACGCACTGAATCACGGATTGCTGTGATTTGCATCACGCGGGGAAACGGGGCATTGAATGGTATTTCGTAGGAACGCCAAGTATTTGTCACAATTTTCCTGTTATGCATGAACTTGTTTTCAAGCGCTAAGAGCCACGAAACTGGGCCCAGGGCCCGTGGTGTAATGGGAGCACGTTGGCCTGTCCAGCTAGAAGGAGGTCCTTCGCGGCGCTCAGGATTTCGCCTGGAGGCTCCCGCTTCGCTCACGCCTCCAAATCGGCTCAAGTTCGAATCCCGTCGGGTCCACAGTCTCCCAGTTTGGTGGGGGGACTGATCTGGGGACTCAGGACAGGGAGTCCCCTTGGTAATGTTGACACTGAGATATGCACTGGCGATAATCGTTATAGCTGGACAGGCTAATAAGTTCCCGAGACCCGGACCCGCGCGGTTCGGGTTTTTCTTTGACGACAGACATTTGTCAGCCCAGGCGACGCCGGTATCTGAGTGAAATCGCCTTGCTTGCAACAACTGACAAAACATTTATCCATTCCCACCGGGAGCATCTACGGAGAACAGACGCATAGACGAAAAGAGAAGATTAGCCCGGTACAAGCACAAGGCGTTCTGCTTCATCCGTGATCTTCCCGCCGCCGTCAATGGTTATCGCGTGCTTTAGTTTCCTTGACGCTACGGCAAAGATATCAGCGTATTTGGTGATGTCGGCGGGGTATCTGACGCCTGACGTCTTGGTGGTTGCCGCAACTAGAGGCTTGGCATCAGGACGGTCAGCATCAACGCCCCAAATTCCGTGCAGTAAGAGGTTTCGCTCCGCAATTGACGCGCCTACCAACTTACAGGCTTCGTCAACGAGGGTGCGTGTCTCGGCTCCTGGAATCTGGTCCAATCCACTGGTTAGAATATCGACCTTTCGGCGCAGAGGAAGTGGGTTCACTAAGACTATTCTGGCAGCGTGCGGGATTTTGTGAAGCATTCCGACGTGTGTGTTGAGAATAAACTCAGCAAAGCCAGTATTCACTACCAAGCGGCCCAACTCCTTCAACTGTTCGTCAGACAGGGGTGACTCAAAGGCTGCGTGTTCCATATAGATAATTGTAAGGGGAGGCGGGATTACATAGTTATTGATAAATACCCATTTCACTCGCTGAGAACCAGAATCTCCCTCCGCTTTCAGATAATCCGCAGGAACTTCTTTGCCTGGGCGAGTTCAGGGAAGAGCTTCTCTTCGGCCAGAAATTCCCGCGAATGCACACATCTCCGCCTCCCCCGCAGTTTGACCGGATGTTTCAAATGCAGCATCTCGTGAAACAGGATGTATTCGACGGCGTAGCGTGGGACCCGTGGGTGGTCGAAGACGCGGCTGATGACGATGGCGTTGTGGGCGGGGTCGTAGTGGCCGAGGCTGCGGCGGGCGTGGTTCTGGCTCCAGGTGATTTGCGGGCGTCCCATGAGTCCGTGGAAGAAGCGGCGGTTGAGGTCGTCGAAGATTTCTTCCAAATGGTAATGGTGGCCGCGAGCCGAGCGGATGTGCTTGCGTCCGCGCATCTGGCGGACGAGGCGGGCTTTGGCGGCAACGTCGTGACTGGCGACATAGCGGCGATAACGCGCGCTGAGGGCGCGCTCGACCGGCTGGCGATAGAGCTTGGCGAGCAGGATATGGGCGATCGAGTGCAGCACGGTTTCCGGAGCGCCTTCGAGCAGGTCGGAGAGGCGGATATAAAGCTCTCTCTGGCGCAGCCGGATGGTGTTGTTGATGGAGACGAAAGGATAGAAACGAACGTGCATCGGCGGCGCGGGCGCGCGCGGGCGAAGTTCGCGATAGGCTTCGTGAAAGATTTGCGCCAGCTTTGGGGACACGGTGAGGGAAGAGTAGCAGATCAGCAGGCAGAGCAGTGAATCGTGGTTAGTGAATTCTGCTGGTGCGCTTTCTGAATGTAAAACCGGGGAACGTTAGTTGCTCTTTTTTTTCTTCTTCATGTATTGCTCGACGTCGGCGACGGTTTTGCGGTGGTCGTCGGCGCCCGAATCGACGGTGTCGAGGGCGTCGGTCAGCAGGAATTCGTACTGGCTCGCTTCGGCGGCATTGGTGTTCGCGGAGTTTTTTAGGGCGCGCAGCTTGGACTGAAACTCGGTGTCGGCTTCGATGATGACTTTCAGCGGCTTGCGGATGTCGTCCTTGCGGCCGACGTACATGTCGATGTTGTCGTTGAGTTCGTCGTAGACGGCGAGGAAATCTTCCAGCATGTCATGCGTCTGGCGGCCGCGTTCGGTCGTCTTGGGATCGCTGCGCATTTGCTCAAGTTTTGTCATGCGATCCCGGGAAAACTTCACGTAAAGCTTTAAGCGTTCGTCGGGGTCGAGCATGGCGTCGCGAAGTTGGTCGACCTCCAGCGGATTGAGCGGGTCGCGGCGGCGCTGAGCCCAAAGCGGCGTGAAGAACGAAGAGCAGAGCGGGAACACGAGCAACAAGGCCAGGCCGAGCGCGGTGCGCCAACGCCAGTGCCGATGCACGCCGGGCTTCATTTCTTGTCCTTCTTATCTTCCTTGGCGAACATCTCCTTGAGCAGAGATGTCCGGATGTCTTCGAGGCCGCGGATGGCCTGTTCGACCGGGGCCTGGTCCTCGAAGGCGAGAGTGCGCTTGATGTCACGCAGCTTCTCCGCGATTTTTCGAACATCGATCTCGACATTTTTGAGGTGTCTCTTCGTTTGTATTGCAGAGTCACGGGCTTTCTCGGAGTAGGTAACAATGTCCTCGACCGCGGTGCGGGCCTGGTCTACTTTGCCATCGCTGTAGAGCTTGTCGGCCTCGCGAAGCTGGCGCTGCGCGATCCGTATGCCGAGTTCGGCGCGGTCTTCGGGTCGCGCGCCTTCGAAGCGTGCTTTGAGTTCGGCTGTGGTTTCGTCCTTGGCCGCGCCGTAGGCGAAGGCGAGTGCGAGGAGAAGCGTGTAAAGGGCAAGTCGGCGCATGGCAGTCAACGCTTCTTCGGCTCAATGGCGATCAGGCGGTGGCTAGCCTGCCACTCCTGATCGGGATACTTCCCGTTAGCGACATCCAGAAAGTGATGATAATCGACCGCGGCCTGTTTGTAGTCACGCAAGTGGTCATAAGCGGAGGCCCGAAGAAAAAAACAGATCGGCGGCATCTCCGCACTTAACATGGTGCGCCCATTGAGGGCTCGGATCGCGAGTTCGTAGTTCTTGTTCTCGCTAGCCGCAAATGCCAGATCGACGTACACATCCGGCCAATCGCGCTTCAGCCGGACCGCCGCCAGAAATTCCTGTTGAGCCTCTGGGAATTTTTTCTGACGCAGCAAGGCCTGCCCCAGGCCGCGGTGCAACTCGGCGTCACTCCGGTGGGCGGCGACAAGAGCGCGATATGCGGTTTCCGCGAGATCATTTTTCCCGGCACTTGCATAAAGGTCGGCAAGTTCCCGCTGCGCCTCGGAGTCCGCGGGAGCGAGTTTCAGCCCAGTCTGGATTTCCGCGATGGCGTCGTCTTTCTTGCCCTGCGCCGCGAGCACGCGTCCCAGTTGGAGATGAATGCCTGCGTCATCGGGTCGCTCAGCGGCCAGCCGGCGCAGCAGCGGCTCAGCTTCGCCGATGCGTCCCGACTTCATGTAAATGTTGGTCAGACCGATGGCGGCTTCGGTGTTCTGCGGATCATTTGCGTGCGAATCAACGTTGTGCGGATCGGTGGAGTGCCGATCGAGTGTCAGTACTTGTTTGTACTCGGCTTCGGCGTCGGAGAATTCTTTTTGCCGTTCGTGCAGCAAACCGGCGGAGAGATGGGGTTCGGGATCCTTCGGTGTGAGCTCGGAGGCTTTGCGATAAGCCGCAAGTGCGTCTTCCGGCTTCTTATTTTCGAGCAGATGCGCGAGCGCGAGCCACGCGCGGGCCTGACCCTCTTCGACGTGGGCCGTGGGTTTAAGGCCAGTGGCCGCACGCAGGAATTGCTCGGCGTCGGGATTATTGGCGCGGACGAGCATCAGGCCCAGGTTGAGGTTGGATTCAAAAACGTCGGGCTTGGCGGCGACGGACTTGCGGTAAGCGGCGATGGATTCGTCGGTGCGGTCGAGACGGTTCAGGACGAACCCAAGATCGAACCACGCCTGATAATTGTTGGGATCTTTGTCAATCGCCTTTCTCAGCAGCGTTTCCGCAGCGCCGAAAGCGTTTTTCTGGATGGCATCTTCGGCCTGGGAGATTTCCGGCGGCGTGTCATCGATGCGTTCCTTGTAATGGCGGACGGTGGTGTGGGTTTGCGCAAGAGCGCAGGTGCAGGCGGTTAGCACAACGACGATCAGCAGGATCGCGTTGGTGAAAGGGCGATTCATGCGTGGGCCGCTCTGCGGGGTCCCGCCAAACGAGGACGCCCGGCGCTCCACTATTATTTTACTGTTCACCATTGTGTGCGCCGTTTCCGCTCAAGACCCGCTTCAGGTACTGTCCAGTGTAAGAGTTTTTCAGCTCCGCGATCGCTTCGGGCGGGCCGAAGCCGACAACATTCCCACCGCGATCTCCGCCCTCCGGGCCCAGATCGATCACCCAGTCCGCGGTCTTGATGACTTCGAGATTGTGCTCGATAACGACGATTGAGCCTCCCGTATCGATTAGACGGCGAAAAGCGAAAAGTAGTTTGCTGACATCGTCGAAGTGCAGGCCGGTAGTAGGCTCATCGAAAATGTAAAGCATGTGGCGCTTGCGCTTGGGCGCGTCTCCGCCCTCCGCGGTGCGCTTGGCCGTGCGGGTACCAGGCTGCCGAATTCCGGGTTGGAGGTGCGCGGCCAGCTTCATGCGCTGTGCTTCGCCGCCGGAGAGCGTCGTGGCCGACTGGCCAAGACGCAGGTAGCCGAGGCCGACCTCGTCGAGCACGCGCAATTTTTCCGTGAGCCGGGGAACGTCGGCAAAAAACCTTAGCGCTTCGCGAATCGTAAGGTCCAGCACCTCATGAATGTTCTTGCCTTTGTAATGTATTTCGAGCACTTGCGGCTTGTAGCGCGAGCCCTTGCATTCATCGCAAATCAGCTCCACGTCGGCCAGGAACTGCATTTCGACGGTCACCGTGCCATCCCCCTGGCAGTTTTCGCAGCGGCCACCGGGCACATTAAAAGAAAAATGCCCGGCAGGGAAGCCGCGCTTCTTGGCTTCCGGGAGCGAGGCGAATAGTTCGCGGATGATGTCGAACGCCTTGATGTATGTGACCGGATTCGAGCGCGGAGTGCGTCCGATGGGCGATTGATCGACGAGCACGACCTCGTCGAGAAACTCGTCGCCTTCGATGCTGTCCCACAAAATAGCGGAAGCGCCGCCATTGGTCTGCCGCTTGGCCATGGCCAACGCTTCATAGAGGACGTTATGGAGCAACGAGGATTTCCCCGAGCCGGAGACGCCGGTAATCGCCACCAGCACGCCGAGCGGGATTTCAAGATCGATGTGCTTCAGGTTGTGCGCGCGGGCGCCAGTGATTCGGAGTTTGTGTGACCCGGGTGGGCGGCGTCGCGGTGGAATCTGGATGCGAAGTTCGTTGGCGAGGTAACGGCCGGTGAGCGAATGCGGCATCTTTATGATCTCGTTGTAGGTGCCAACGCCGACAACTTTTCCGCCATTTTCTCCCGCGCCAGGGCCGAGGTCGAGAATGCGGTCGGCGGCGCGCATGATGTCGGGATCGTGCTCAACCACGAGAATGGTGTTTCCCAGGTCGCGCAGGTCATGCAGGATCTTGATGAGCCGGTGCGTATCGCGGCTGTGAAGGCCGATCGAAGGCTCGTCGAGCACGTACAGTGTGCCGACCAGACGCGAGCCAAGCGAAGTCGCGAGCTGAATGCGCTGTGCCTCGCCGCCCGATAACGTCGAGGCGAGACGGTCAAGCGTGAGGTATTCGAGCCCGACTTCGTTGAGAAACCGCAGCCGTTCCCGAAGTTCGACAAGCAGCCTGTCGGCAATCGCGGCTTGTTGAGTCGAGAGCGTGAGTTGATCGAAGAAGCGGGCTGCCTCTTCGACCGTCATACCGCACACCTGGCAGATATTCTTGCCCTCGATCTTTACCTGGCGCGCTTCCACGCGCAGGCGAGTCCCGCCGCAAGCGGAGCACAGCGAATATCCGCGATAGCGGCTGAGAAAAACGCGGACGTGCAGCTTGTACTTCTTGCGTTCGAGATACTGAAAAAATCCGCGGACGCCGCCGAAACTGCGGTCGCCATCGACGATCAACCGCTGCTGCTCGGCATCGAGTTGATGCCACGGCACGTCCAGTGGAATTGCGAGTTGGCGCGCGAAGCGCTTGAGCTCGGTGAACAGCGGCCTGTACTTTGGTTTTGTCCACGGCTCGATAGCGCCTTCGTTGAGGGTCTTGCCTTTGTCGGGGATGACGAGGCCGAGATCGAAATCGATGGTGTTGCCGAAGCCCTGGCAGCGCGGGCAGGCCCCATAAGGATTGTTGAATGAAAACAGACGCGGCTCAGGCTCTTCGTAGCGACTGCCGTCGTTCTTGCACTCGAAGCGCTGGGAAAAACGTAGCCGCTGAGGAGTTTCGCCGTCGCCATCACCACCGTCATTCCGAGGCACGGTTTCGAAAATCACTTCGCCAGCTTCGCGATAGCCGATCTCGATCGCATCGACGATGCGCGACCGCTCGCCGGCGGAGACGGCGAGGCGATCCACTAGTCCGAAGACAGGCTCGGAAAAGTTGACGTCGAGCAGCGATTCCGGAGTCGAAAACTCGAAGACCTGGCCGTTTTGAAAGAGGCGGTTGAAGCCGCGTTTGCGCAGATCGAAGAGCCGCGCCCTCATCGCGTCCGAGATCGAGTCAAAGCTCGCGTCGGAAGGCGGATTCGGCTCGTCCAACTTTTTCTTTCCCCGAGACTTCTTCGCGCTAAAGCTGGTTTCATAAATCGGATTTGGGTAGGGCACGGCTTCAGCCGTGCCGTTCAGGGCCCGTAAAACTGTGGGCTTTAGCCCCTGAGGGACGCCCTTTCTGAAACCAGCTTTCTTCTCCTCCGCAGCCGGCACGTGCGTCTGAATCGGAAAAAGCACGTGCAACCGAGTGCCTTCGCCCAGCGCGAGCAGGCGGTCGGCGACTTCGTCCACCGTATCTTTTTTCACTTCGTGGCCGCATAGCAAGCAGTAAGTACGTCCGATGCGCGCGAAGAGCAACCGCAGGTAATCGAAGATCTCGGTGGCGGTGGCGACGGTGGAGCGCGGATTGCGGGTGGAGTTCTTTTGCTTGATGGCAACCGCGGGCGCGATACCGTCGATCAGATCTACGTCGGGCTTCTCAATCCGCTCCAGAAACTGCCGCGCGTACGCGGAAAGCGACTCGACGTAGCGGCGCTGTCCTTCGGCATAGATCGTGTCAAAAGCGAGCGACGATTTGCCGGAACCGGAGACGCCGGTGACGACGGTCAGAGCGTTGTGCTCGATCTCAAAATCGATGTTCTTGAGGTTATGAACCCGGGCCCCGCGAACAACAATGCTATCTGTCGACATCTTCCCCTGGCACTACAGACGGATCAAAACGCGCAACCGAATCTTTCTATTATAAAGCGTCGATGGCCGTACAAAGCGTCGACGGGCAGGAGTCGTCGCGGAGATGGGGTGGCAGCCTCTCCAACTCTGTCATCCTGTCTCTCCAACTCTGTCATCCTGAGCGGAGCAGGGACTTCACGAAGTGAAGTCCCTGCGGAGTCGAAGGACCCCTGCATCCTCGCGCTCGGCAAGGACGCGTCAGGGAGTTCTCCCCGTGGTCGGCGGCAGGGCACGGCCTCACAGGCTGCGGAAAAAGTAGGCGCTGCACTTGATTTTGGATGGCGCACCGGTTCGCCGCTGCGATAAGTGTATGGTTTTCAGAATCGGCTTTAGCCGCTGAGGCTAACCCTATGATTCCATTAGATAAGGGCTAGGGGGGTAGTGGTCAGCACGAGTTAATATCTTCGAAGTAAGCCGAGAAGCAATGGAGACGATTCACTGCGCCAGCAATCAATCGTCGGCAACGCCCTCGCACGTCTGCTTCCAAGAACCGGCGGCGAATCGCGATCAGCGAACGACGGGTCGCCAACGACCAACGACTAACGCCCAACGACTACTGTGCCGCAAACGAGAACAATATAAGGATGTAAATCCACAGGCCCGTCATGCAATGCCAGTACCAGGACGTAATGTCGACGACGATACGGCGGGTTTCAACCGGACGACGCAGCGCAGCCGCGAAATTGGCGAACAAAAGAGCCAATACGCCGCCAGCCAGGTGAAGGCCGTGCATCGCAGTAAGAATGTAAACGAAGGAACTGCTGGTGCCGCCGACGAGGTGAAACCCTCCGGCGGAAAGCTTGCTCCAGACAAAAAGTTGACCGCCAAGAAATAGAAGGCCGAGAACGGTGGTCACGCCGAGCCAGGGGAAGTGGCGCTCGTCGCCCAGCGAAATCCCCGGAATCGATTGGACCGGGGCGAGCGCCGCTTCTCGCGTGATTTCGCGCCGCGCCAAGTCGATCGTGATGCTGCTGGCGATAAGGACGGCTGTGTTGGCCAGCAATAACGTCCAGGGCAAACGGACCGGAACCCAGGTCTGTATGTAAGCCGTGTCGTTCAGATCGAGACTCAGAAATCCGCGCCGGATGAGATACACCGCCGTGAAAGAAATGAAGAGCATGACGATGGGCGTCATGGCCACGGCCAGTCCCATCCGGGCCCGGCGCAGGCGCTCGCCATAGTTAGGAATATAGTTAGGCATACTGTTGCCGCTGCCGCGCCCGCGGCCGTCGTCGCCTCCGCCGGCGCGGGGCGGGAGCGAGGCGCCGTTGTTGCCGGAGGGGCGCGTCGAGATGGGCGTCAGTCGAGGCATGTCCACCGCTCGCCTCGCCGGCCGGGATTAGAATCACCGGCGTTAGAATCACGCGGATTAGAATCGAAGACCATGTCGTTTTCTTCTTCCGATTCTTGTTCCGGCGACGAACGCGAGCGCTGGAACCAGAAATATCGCGAAGCGTCCGGCGCAGGGACATGGACGGTTCCCGATCCCTTCCTGGCGCAGGCGTTTTCCAAATACATTCTGCCGCTGTTTCCGTGCGGAGCAAGCGCGCTCGACCTCGCGGGAGGAGCCGGACGGCACGCGATCTGGCTGGCGCAACAGGGTTGGGAAGTCACGCTCATTGATATCTCCGAGACCGGAGTCGAACAGGCGCGGCAGAATGCCGGACCGCTCGCGTCCCACATCCACTTTGTAGTAGATGATCTCACCCGCTTCAAGGCTTCGCAAACGCAGTTCGAAGTGGTGATGGCGTTCTTCTATCTGGAGCGAAAGATTTTTTCGGAGATGGTGAAGGTGGTGCGACCGGGCGGGCTGCTCGTCTACAAGACGCACACGTTGGCGCAGGCGAAGATGACGGGCGGGCCGAAGAACCCGGCGCACTTGCTTGAACCGGGCGAACTCTTACAACTGGCGCGTGGCCTGTGCGTATTGCATTACCAAGAAGAAGCGGCGAAGAAGGCGACGGCGGAGTTGGTGGCGCGAAAAGAAATCTGAACTGAGCGGGATGACGTTCGGCACCCGTCGGTCAAGTATGCGACGTTGCTACCGGCATAGGTTCGCATCTAGACTTGTGATGGCCGGAGTCGATCCGGGAACGGCAGCCCATAGTTCGCCGAACGATTCGTTTGCCGGACGATTCAAATGGCCATGAGCGACCTCCATCTCTTACGTGTTCATCGGCAGAGCGCGGCGGGACGTTCGGTTTTGTTAGGGGGAAATGCGAAAGTGGCGGAATTGGCAGACGCACCAGACTTAGNNAATTGGCAGACGCACCAGACTCAGGATTCTGTAGAACCAATTGGCGTGGATTTGCAAATTATGCCCATTTTCAGCGAACACCGGCGTCCAGCAAGGCTTTTCACCAGTCTCAAAACTGAGTATCTCGCTATAGGTGCAATCTACGTGCCTACAGTTTGCCTACATCTGACGCGGGGTGTGTCTTCGTTTGTTGTTCGCCTGCCGCCCCGGGACCTTGTCGGGATTTTTCCAAGGGGTGCCCTCGGATGGCAGAGGCGTGCCCGGTAGGCTCAGAAGTGCTGGGGTTTCAGCTAGGGATTTCTCAACGAGTGTAATTGCCTGTCAACAGCAACTATCGGCAAACAGCAAGCGATAAGGAAGGGCTTTTTCCAGCCATTGCAACTTCGCGTACTCCGCTTTGGCTTGCTAAGCTAAACGTTGCAGCAAACAAGGCGTATTGTTGAAAGGTGGTCAGGGGTACACTCGCGAAATGATGAAAAAGCTCCGATTCGTGATATCTCTTCACACCCGCGAGAACGATTTCCAAGCGGCACAAGCCCAATCCGCGGAAGATACCGCGCGCAAACTGGGGAGCGATGCGGAGATCGTGTTTGCCGATAACGACGCGGTGAATCAGAGCACGCAGCTTCTAAAAGCAATCCAAAACCGGGTTGAGTCTCGACCCGATGCGATTGTGGTGGAACCGGTTGGGGGCACGGCCCTGCCGCAGGTGGCCCGGGCCGCCAGCGCCGCCGGAATCGGCTGGGCGGTCCTGAACCGGAGGCCGGATTACTTGTCGCATCTTCGCACGGCGGCAACCGCACCCATCTTTGCTGTCAGTTCCGATCACTTCGAGATTGGACGCATTCAAGGAAGACAATTCGCAGCGTTGCTGCCCGGAGGCGGTTCTGTTCTATACATTGAAGGACCTTCGCAGAGTTCCTCGGCCCAAGAACGTACGTCCGGGATGCTGGAGACGAAACCGTCGAACATTCAAGTGCGGATGCTAAAGGCACGGTGGACAGAGGAAAGTGCCAGGTGGGCGGTGCGGTCCTGGCTGAAACTGGCCACGTCACAAAGCGCGTCAATTGACTTGGTCGGCGCGCAGGATGATTCGATGGCCATGGGCGCTCGCAGAGCTTTTCAGGAGATCCCCAACGAAGCAGAGCGTTCGCGATGGCTGAGCTTACCATTTACCGGATGTGATGGTCAGCGGGCGACGGGGCAAGCCTGGGTACGCGAAAAATGGCTCACGGCGACGATTCACATTCCACCGCTTACGGGACAGGCGATGGAGATTCTCGCAAGAGCCATTCAGGACGGGACCCAACCGCCGGAACATTCCTTGACCACGTCCTTCTCGATTCCTCCCCTCGAATCATTGGTTCCGCGAAACCCATAGGCATTCAAACGATGGCGGGGCTGTTCACAGCAGCCTTCACGCAGTCCGCGTATGGCAGATTGATTGGCATAAGATCGCCTCTCTGACAATGTCGGCGGTGTCAAGCACTTTTGGGGCGCACTGCCCCGTGCACTCCGAAGAGTGCGCCATTTCGCTCTCGTTGAAGATGTGCCGTTCCAACCAAGGCTCGCTCGTAATCGGTTTTCAGGTCAGGAATCTCAGTCCGACCCATGCATCTCTTCGGTCATACCCTCGATCATGATTACCAGTTCAGACTCCCCCGTGAAGGGGAGCGGGACGCCCAATCAATTACTCGGTGTTCGACTGCACACCACGGCGATTTCCAGGTTGTCCCGCGTGCGAACCGAACTTTTTCACCTGTTCGTAATCCCATTCCTTGCGTAACATCCAGTACAGGCGAACGGCGAGTTTCCGCACCATCGCTACCTTGGCGATCTTCCGTCCCCGCCGCATCGCCAGATGAAAGTACTTACTACGCCATTCCGGCATGCTGCGCACTGTGACCTGGGCTGCTTCCACCAGCAAGAAACGCAACATCGAACTCCCCTGCTTGGTGATATGCCCCAGCCGTCTCCGATTGCCGCTGGAGTCTTCCAACGGCACCAGTCCCAGATAGCTGGCAATCTGCTTGCCGCAGTCGAACCGCTGGGCTTCCCCGATGATCAGCACGAAGGCCAGCGCGGTCAGCGGACCCACTCCGGGATGAGTTCTTAACCGCTGTGCTGGGGGGACACTTCTCCGCTTCTTGCTCGATCGCCTGA
>PLIC01000258.1 GCA_003139995.1 Candidatus Acidiflorens stordalenmirensis
CGAAAGCAAGCTCATTCTCTTTGGGTGTGGCGAGCCCGATGGACTGCGGCGTTACTCCGCCGTATACATCCATCCACGCGCAGGCGTATTGCTTGGTCTTCTCATTCCAGCCGACGAATACCGTCGCTTCGTACTGCGGCTCGCCTTTGTCGTTCTTCTCCCGCGAGACTTCGTGGAAGCGTAGGTAATGGTGCTGGAGCATCCACTCCGCATCGAAGTCATGCGTGACGGATTGCTTGCCCACGGTCCCCTGCAGCAGCCACTTGCCGGCAAGATGGTCGAGCAGAGGTGAATTGACCGGCGCCTGTTGCGCCATCACGGCCAGAGCCGTCAATATCGTTGCCAGAATGACGAGTTGCTTCATTTGCCCATTCTCCATTCCGAAGTCAATAAGTGCAATGGCGATATTTCAACAGTTACGTCCTCTTCGGGAACATTTTTGCCCCAGTTGGAGCCTAAAATCTTAAGGAACCGAGATTCTGTGCGGTGGATCAGGCCGCATAGCAATAGTTAAAACCATGTCGCGCACACGTCGTCTCCTTCTACGCCTAATAGTTGCTGTACTCGTACTCGGCGCAGTCTGTGGTGGGTCACTTTGGGCCTACGTCGAGTACGAAGCCCATCGTGCGGAATCCATGCTCGCCGAGCTATCCCGCGTGCAGATCGGCGATACGGAAGGGTCCGTCCTTGCGTTGACGGGTCGGTACGGCGGATTCAAATGGACTCCAGAGACGTTGTCGCCAAGAGGACAATGGGTAGACAAGGAAGAGTACGACTATGAGGTGACGCGACAGTGCGATTACAAGTACGAGCTAGGGGTAAGTCCGTTTGGGACCACTGTTGGCCGTGTTGGCCGATTGGCTCAAGCCCTGCGCGCTGCAAGAGAGGTCGTTCCCACACGTCTGCAACCGTTATTAGGATTGCGTGACTGGGGCATTGTGGCCGAACTGTCGATCCGAAGCGGTCGTGTGCAATCCGTCTCGGCGATGACACTCTTCGAGGGTCGCTCCGAATGGCTCGGCCATGAATGGGAACTCGCCGAGGGAATGCCACGGTATGGTATGCCAGCACGAGCATATGCCATTGGTGCAGCACATCTCACGATGGCAAACGGTGGCGGAGAGATGATTTCGAACTTCATCACACCGAGGGCTTCAGATGAGGAAATCGACGCGGCCCACAAATTCAATTCCAAATGTTTGACCAGCATAGAGGGTTGTCATGGGTTGTGCGATGCGGCACCCCGTCCGCTGGCATATCTGAAGCACCACCCCGATGCAGTTTGGAACATCATTCCGCCGCAGTGCAATTGACTATGGCTGACTCAACTGTCGAGAACAGGCATTATCACTCATTGAGAATTGCTGACCCAAGGTCAATGAGTGAAATCGAGATGTTACGTCAAGAACAATGCAGCTTCGTCGTTTTGTCTAATCAGTCCCGCATATCCCCCGAGTTGCGAATCGAGAGTCGAACAGGTCTCGCCTCTATTCCTTCTGAAGCCAAGGAGGGAACTGAAGCCAGCTACTGGGGAATGCGTCGTCCTCTTCAACGGAGACGATTGTGCCCTGGTGATAGAGAATGCGCCAGCCCTCGGACGTAGTCTGCCAAATGGTGGCGCGCCGGGTGAGCCGCTCAATCTGCCGCAGTGTGTACGTAAACAGGTAAGTGTCAGGGCTGAGACGGCGAACGGCGTGGTCATAGGTTTGCCAGCCTACAGCAGCCGCGTCGACGGGCGGATGCTTCTCCAGCGTGCGAAGGATGAACTCGCGGCTATAGCGGCGGCCCGATGCGCTCGTCTCCCAATATTCGGGCGCTGTGGCCTTTTCGAAGTCGGCGACCGTGGTGCCGAATTCAGGCGTGTGAAAGATGGGCTCGCGGCGGCAGAGCTCTTCGAGCACTGAGAGCAGACCGGGATCAATGTGGGTAAAGACCTCGTGATTCGTCATGACGCCATTGTACGATTCGGTCACCGTCGAATGACGGGCTTCCCGGAATAACTGTTGAGAACAGGAGTGGCTGTTGAAAAACTCTTTTCAGGGAATTTCACCAACGAAATTCGTTCGCAAGTTATTGAATGTTCGTTCGCCGGAGGCGCTGAAATTCACTGAAATTACTGCTTTGGTTCCTTTTTCAACAGCCACGGGCGATTGCGCTCACAGCCCAGTTAATGAGCTGCACCATCAACCGCAGTATCGCCCTCACCTGATTTCGGTTCGCAGAGAAGAAAAACCTGATCCATTGCTGCGTGCATCTCTTCGGTCGTGCCGAAAAGACTAAGCATTTCCGCACGTGCAAGGTTGACCCAAATAGAGATCCTTCGATCGGTTTCCGATTGGAGACCGTTCCGAAGCTCTTCAAGATTTATCTCGGCAGCACCAACCTGGTGTGCCAACTCGTTGAACCAGGTTGATAAATCAGTCGCCATTTGGAGTTGCTCCGCTAGCATGACCGCGGAGTCGCGGAACAACACCGGTTGGCCGGTTAGTTGTTCCGCCACAAGTTGGGCGATTGCAGCATCAAAGATGATTACGGGCTCGATGAACATCAGAACCGCCGAGCGTAGGTTCTGGATTCTGTCTTTCGTATGATTCCCACGCATCTCGGCAACCAGGTATCCCAACAGAAAGATGTACTCGCGCGCTCGCTGCGCGCTGCTTTCAAGCACTGCCGTGTTTGCATAGACGACGAGCTGGTAAAGCAAATCAGCCTCCCGGCGGGCGTGGAAGACGGCTCGTTCCACCAGCGGTTCCGGTTGACCCTTCATGCTGTTTTGCACGGTGTCATACACGGCATTTGCGACCACGCCGCGATACGGTGGCGAATGTCGGGCACCTTCTTCGAAGGTTCCTGCTTGCAATGCATTTCTGAGCCACACCACAACGATTTGCCGCGGCGTCAGTGTGAGCTCAATTGCTTTGACTCGTCGTTGCCGACTGATCATGCGCTGACTCCTTCGCCGACCGGAACTCAAAAGGGTCCGTGTCGGTTCCTCTCTTGATGGACATGACCGCTTCCAAATGTTTAAGACGCTCTTCGAGACGTTGATCAAGTGCCTTCAGAAGAATGCCGGCCAAGAACCCAATCGAATTCGCGGCACGAAGATCGAATGGGCCTTGCCGGACTCGGTTAATCGTTTCCTCCAAGAGTTCGCTTACTTCCCCGATGCTCTTGAGAGGTCGGTGCGTGAGGGCGTCTGTTGGGGGTGGAAATGTGAGCCTGCGCCCGTGCTTAGATCCCATTTCTGCCGCACGTTCGGGATCCGAATGAAGTGCACACTGTGTTGCTCCTGTGACAGCCCACGCGCCGCATCGTTTTCCGCTCTTATTTTTCGCCGAGCACCTTTGGGACATTGGTCAACCCCTCGTAATTTACCGTTTCTCACCGCTCAACGGTGGGGTGGCTCCCCTATATAGATCGTTCTTCCAGCGACTGCCGAAGCGGGCTAAGCGTGTTAGGTTGTCTTGGAATGGGACGTATCTAAGACTGAGAGGTTCCCGGGATGTGTCCGCGAAGCAGCGTGATTGCGTATCGATTCGACCCCATAAATCCAACCCATGATTACTCTGCCTTACACGTCTTTGGGGGTACTTGGCAGTCTCCCGGCACCATGTAAGTTCTTGTAAAGGTATTACTAGCACCCTTGACACGGTAGAGGTCAGGAGTTCGAGTCTCCTCGTGCCTACCATATTTTTCTTCAAGTTGCCGCCTTTCCGCACTTCCACTCCATGCACATTAACGCACAATAGCAGTCTGAGGCTGCTCCTGTACGTCTGGTTTCGCCGGCATGGACGCCCAACGCACCATTTCCATGACCTTGCCTTGTGCACTCCGCAAGTTCTCTGAACTCGCCTGCGAATAAAGAAGCAGGGTCGTTTTCGGATTTGCGTGACGCATCAGGTCCTGTACGACCTTAACGTCTTGCCTGTTGTCGGTGAGTAAAGAGGAGAAGGTGCGCCGGAAAGTGTGCCAGCCGATCCGCTTGTTGATGCCGCGGCACCGGGAAAAGCTCTTATGCGAGGCTTATCGCACGAGTTCGGCTGAGTCAAGCGAGAAATGCCATGCTGGCTGGGAAAAAAGTGACAAGACAACGTCATAGCGATGGGCTTCATCCCACGCATCGATTGCCCTCAGTTCGGCTTCAAATCTCGCCAGACGGTTTTGCACGGAGGCCTCGGCTAGCTCGTGCCTCCACACGGAGGGCCGCCGTGTTACAGTGCGGAAAGGCTTACCAGTGAGTCGAGTGGGGCAACTGAGATGGTGACGGGCTTGGCGGGATTTCGGCAGGACTGCCAGAGTTTCGGCACTAAGCCTGTTGGACATGAGTGCACCGGACGTGTCCTTCAATCTGACAGTTTCCTCTCGCGGTGATAGCTTTCTCAAAGCCAAAGCGCGGCTCGCAGTTTGAGTCCTGTCTACTTTCTGGACACTTATCTATACTCCAGACAGGCTTTCGCTCAATGTGATCGTCTTTTCATGAACTTGCAACGGTGGTTCGCTTGCAACCTTATCCTGCTAGGGAACCGATGTGCCCGGTTGCCGCCCCTGAGGTGTTGATCTGAAAGACGGAACTGGGAGAAAGCCGAAATTGGAAGCTCAGAATCAACCCGCGACCGGCCCCGTTCGAGAGACTTTCGACGCCCGTCGGCACCCCCGGTTCAAAATTGAAGCCGATATCCATATCCATTCCCGGACGTGCGGTATGCTGAAGGGCCATACCGTGGATATCAGCGAATCGGGAATCTCAGCCATGCTGAAAATGATAGAAGTTCCCCTCGGCGAGGTCGTGGAGTTGGACTTTACGCTTCCGTTCGGCCCCGTGACGATTTATGCGGTGGTTCGCCAAAGGAACGCTTTTCGCTACGGCTTCCAGTTTCTTGAGTCAAACTTCATGAGCGAAGTCATTCGGTCCACCTGCCGCCGGCTTGCGGTTAAACAATCCTGATATCGCCTGATAGCAATTGGTAGCAAATCGGTAGAAGCCGCTGCTTGACCGCCCGTTAATTCCTCGTACATCGACTCGACCATCCGCTCAACACTCTCCGGCAACTCCTGCACGTACTCGTTGGCCGTGGTATCAGCCTTGGCGTGCCGCAGGATGACGACGGCGGCGGGCAGACAGCGGTTGCGGATCCAGAACCTGGAGTTGGGGAAGAGTTTCATGATGTGCACTCCTCACGCGAGGTTTTCAGCGGCTCAACCGAAGCCGAGGACACAGGGGTTTCGTAGCGGAGCCGCCAACAACCGCAGCAGGTTCGGCAGTATGTTCGAGGGGATGGCACAAGGAAATAGTAGACATTAAACCTTTCTTGTACTAATGTAACTTTCTGTGAAGGCAGCGAATGCGAGCACGAGGGCCCTGCTGGTTTCCCCCAATCGGATCATTATTCGCGAGCTGGAAAACTTCCTTCACAACACCCGGGTGCGGCACGTGCATTTCGGAGACGGCAGCACGGCTCCGCCCGCGCTCGCTTACGTCACCAATTTTGCCCGTCTTTCGGTGACGCTCTCCGGATGCCACACTATGGAAATTGCCTCCGGCGGCGGCGCGAAAATCATCAAGCCGATTCGTGGTCACGCGGTGTTTGTGCCGGATCACGCCTGGAACAAGCCCGACTGGTCGGGCCCTGTTGAAGTGCTTACTTTCCTCTTTGGCGCGAAGCAGATTGGGGTCAGCTTGGTGCGCCACCAAGGCGGAACTCAGCTGCCCTCGTCTGCACTGAAAGCCAGCGTACACGGCGGCTATGACGTGCCGACACACAGCATCCTTGCGGCTCTCATGGTGCTGGCGGCCGACCACTCCAAGGGTCCTCTCGTGAGACTGTTGACGGAATCGCTGCTGCACGCTTGCCTGCGGCTCCTGAAGTCGCCGCAGAAGCGCTGGCCGCGCAAGGCGATTCGCACTTACGAATCCATTTGTCTGTACGTGCAGGAGAACTTCCACAGTCCGATCACGCGCGAGAGCGTCGCAGACCACTTCGGTTTGGCCCCAAACCATGTCTCGCGGTTGTTCAGGAAAGAAGGGCTCATGCGCTTCAACGATTATTTGAACCTGGTGCGCATAAATCGCGCGAAGTTCATGCTGCAGAACTACAGTGTGACCTTAAAGGAGATCGCCTCCGACTGCTGCTACAACGACGCGGCTTACTTCTGCAGGGCCTTCAAGAAGATCTGTAATGTCACGCCAACCGAATACCGGGCGCAATGCGCCACAGCCGTTCAACCACGGACTAGTCCGGCCAACATCTGGCAGCGCAGGCGGACCGCTGTCCCATGAAAAGGTTACTTGAGTACAGCAAACGTTCCATCTCTCCCGTTTTCAGGAGTAGGACTAATCGCAGATACTAGCCGAACTGCAGAACCCGGTGACGGTCAGCTTCGTAACTGGCGTCGGAGAGTCCGCATACCGCCAAGGCGCTCTTGTCGAAAGGGATGAACCGATTACAATGCCTGGCAAGCGCCTTGGGGGACCATACTTGAATGCTTGAATTGCTTACAAACCTGCGCAAGCACTTACTGACAGGCGTCTCCTTTGCCATTCCGTTCATCGCCTGTGGGGGCATGCTGATCGCCTTCGCCATCGCCTTTGCTCCGATGACTCCTGCCGGTCCGGATTTTTCCCACACCCCGCGACTGAAGCTCCTCTGGGACATCGGAACTCTGTCGCTAACCCTGATGTTGCCAGTGCTGGCCGGCTATATCTCCTATTCGATTGCCGGAAAGCCCGGCTTGCTTCCTGGATTTCTGGGAGGTTATTTATCCGCCGAGATTCAGGCCGGTTTCCTGGGGGCGATGCTGGTGGGGCTGTTGGCGGGTTATCTGGTCGAGGCGCTCAAAAAGGTGCCCGTCTCGAAACACCTTCGCCCGATTATGCCGATTCTCGTGATCCCCATTGTTTCGGGTGCTCTAATCGGCGTGCTCATGATAAAGGTGCTGGGGGGTCCCATTGCGCTCCTGATGGAGCACGGCACTTCTGCTTTGAGGAGCATGAGCACGGGAAACAATGTTGTGTTGGCGTTGCTTCTGGGCGCGATGATTGCCTTTGACATGGGTGGACCGGTCAACAAGACTGCATTCTTCTTCGGGGCCGCCATGATTCGGGAGGGCAACTATCAGGTCATGGGAGCCTGCGCTGCCGCCATCTGTACGCCTCCTTTAGGGATGGGATTAGCCACACTGCTCCGAAAAAATCTCTGGAGTACTGAAGAGCGGGAGGCGGGCCTCGCTGGGATCGTAATGGGGCTGATTGGCATTACGGAGGGCGCCATTCCCTTCGCTGCCGCAGACCCGCTTCGGGTTATACCAAGCATCATGGCTGGTTCCGCGGTAGCGGCGGTGGTTGCGATGGTTGGGGGAGTAGGAGATCACGCTCCACATGGCGGCCCCGTTGTCCTGCCCGTAGTAGACCACAGATTGATGTACGTGTTCGCGATCTTGACCGGTACGCTTGTAACCGCAATTTTAACTGTTCTGCTGAAAGCTCGCGCTCAGAAGATGACGGAGCGCAGGGACGAGGCCGCATGAAAATTGTCGCAGTCACCGCCTGCCCGACAGGCATCGCCCACACCTACATGGCAGCCGCGCGATTGGAAAAGATCGCGAAGAACCTTGGCCATGAGATCAAAGTAGAAACACAGGGCGCGATGGGCGTTGAGAACAAGCTGACGGAAAACGACATCCGCCGGGCGCAGATCGTAATCTTCGCTGTTGACATTGAGGTGGAAGGGCGGGAACGATTCAACGGCGTCAAGGTCATTCAGGTCTCATTGCAGGAAGCGCTGAAGAACCCGGAGGGCATCTTCGCAAAGATCCAACGCTGAATATGAGGCAAAGGGTGAGCACATCGCTGAGTTTTACATTCGTTTGTTCTCTGTCCAACGGCATCCATGCCCGGCCTGCAAGCCATCTGGCGGAGGTGGCGAATACTTTTGCCTCCGAGTGCATTCTGACCAATCTGCGGAACGACGCGATCGCGAAGGTCAGGAGCGTGTTGGCGATCATTTCGGCGGACGTCCGGCACGGCGACTGCTGTTTTGTCCAAGTGAGCGGCCCGGATGAGCAGTTCGCTCACGCAGCATTGCAACGATTTATTGGCGAGGTTCTCCCTGGGTGTGATGTTCCGCTGGCTGGTGGCGATGGGTTCGCCCGGGGCCGGACGCTCCCCCGCGTTTTGCAGGCGGCAGGAGTAACCGGCTCCTTCGGTTTGCCGGTTAGCAGCGGTTTTGCTCGTGGGAAGGTGGTAATCGTGAGCGGGATGGCGCTGCCGCGCGGCTTGCAGGCGAAGCCTGCCCCCGATCCAGAAAAGGAACTGGAGCGGCTTAAGCGGGCCCTCACCACGGTTTGCGGCCGAATTCGAGACAAACTCACGCACGCAATTTCCCCCACCGCTGCGGCCATACTGCAAGCGGACCTGGCGATCGCCAGCGATGTCTCCCTCTCCGAGAAGTTGGCTGAAGAAGTTTCGCAGGGCCAATCCGCCGGCCAGGCAGTTATGGAAGCCGGCGAATTTTTCATCTCTGTTCTGCGCCAGTCGGCCAGTGAATACACTCGTGAGCGCGCTTCGGACATTCAGGAAATCTGCCTGCAATTGCTCGGTGAGATCTACGGCGCAGAACTTCGTGTATCTGCGGCCGACCTGCATGAACCCTCTGTGGTCGTAGCGGAAGCTCTTGCTCCGCAGCAACTTCTTGCCCTTGATCGCCGTTATTTGAAGGCGATCGTGCTGGAGCATTCGGGCACAACCTCACATGCGGTCATCCTGGCACGCTCACTCGGAATTCCCCTGGTAGTGGGCGTGAAGAACGCCCGCGTATTGTTTTCTCCAGGACAGGAAGTCGTGGTGGACGCAAATCGAGGTTTCGTTGTCTCTAACAGCGCCAATCCAGTGCAGAGGTTTTACGAACACGAGGTGACGACGCTCGAACGGCGCCGTGAACTTGTGGCCCGCCATGCCACCGGCCCAGCTATTACCAGCGACGGCAAGACTTTGGAAGTAGCTGCCAATGCGTCATCGCACGAGGAGGTAGTCCAGGCATTCGCGAACGGTGCAGACGCGATTGGATTGTTCCGGACAGAGATGTTGTTTTTGGAGCGGGAAAGGCCACCGTCAGAAGATGAGCAGTTTGCAATTTACTCGGAGGCGGCACGCACTGCCGCCGGACGGCCCGTCATCATTCGCACTTTCGACATCGGTGCCGATAAGCCAGCGCCATATCTGGGTCTGGCCCAGGAAGAGAACCCGTTCCTCGGATATCGTGGCGTGCGAGTATATGCAGAGCACAAGGAACTCTTGCAGTCTCAACTGCGCGCGATTCTTCGCGCATCCCTATTGGGATGCATTCAGATCATGGCGCCCATGGTCTCGTCCCTGGAGGAGGTCCTTGAATTCAAAGCTGCGCTCTCCGAAGCCAAGCAGTCGCTTACGATCATGAGCGTCGCTTTCCAAGCGGATATTCCGATCGGCATCATGGTTGAAGTACCCTCGGTAGCCTTCATTTTCGACCAGTTATGCGCGGAGATAGATTTCTTCAGTATCGGAACCAATGATCTGAGTCAATACTTCTTCGCTGCCGACCGTGGCAATCCAAAGGTCGCGGGGCTTTCCAAAGTACGTCAGCCTACTTTCCTTCGTTTCCTGAAACAGATCGTGGATCAAATACACCGAGCTGGGAAATGGGTAGGAATGTGCGGAGAGATGGCAGCAGACATCCGCTATCTGCCCCTGCTTTTAGGACTGGGACTGGACGAGATCAGCCTTCCGGCCGCACAAATTCCTGAATGCAAGAGGAGAATCTCCAAACTGCTTGCCGCTGAATGCCAGAACATCCTGAACCGGGCCATCGCCTGCGTACACGCTGTGGAAGTTGATGATGTTTTGGATCGCCAACAGTCCCTGGGAGCGGCACAGCCTTTGTTGAGCGAGGAACTGGTCCTGCTAGAAAGCACCAGCCAAAGCAAAGAAGAAGTAATTCAGGAAATCGTGGATGCCTTCTATGTCACTGGCCGGACAGAAGACCGGCATCGGCTGGAAGAAAGCTTATGGGCCCGCGAAACCGTATACTCCACTGGATTGGGCTATGGATTTGCCGCTCCACACTGTAAGACGGAGGCCGTCACCAGCGACTCGATTGGTATACTACGGCCTAATCGGCCAATCGACTGGGGCTCGGTGGATGGCGAACCAGTGGGCATGATCGTTCTTATCGCACTGCGCAACCAAGGCAGCGCCAGCCGGCATATGCAGGTGTTCTCCATGCTGGCGCGGAAGCTGATGAATGATGAGTTCCGGGCGCATTTGCTCGCGGTCAAAACCGCTCGTGAGATGGTGACGTACTTGGCCCAGCAACTCGAATGAACTCCGAACCTGGCAGCGATCTCCTTAAATGTTATACCGTAGTTCCGCAGCATGAACTTGGCCCGATTCACCCCCATGAGGTTCAGGTAATCGTTAAACCCCACGAAAGCTTCCTTCCGGAACAACCTCGAGACATGATTTGGAGCTAAACCGAAATGGTGTGCGACGCTCTCCCGCGTGATCGAGCTTCGAAAATTCTCCTGCACATACAGACAAATGGAGTCATAGGTGCGGATCGCCTTGCGCGGACACTGTTTTTGCGGCGGCTTCAGTAGCCCCAGGCAAGCATAGAGCAGGGACTCGATAAGCAGCCGGGAGAGCGGGCCCTTTGCATGGTCCGCGGCCAGCACCATGAGAGCGGCCAGGACGCTGTGCGTCATCATGTCATAGCCGCCATGCACACTGGTTTTCAGCGCGGTGTAAGGCACCTCGGTCCCACCCTATATGACGCACCAGGCTGATACCGGCGTGTCCCACCCCAAACAGGAAGGTGAGGTAAGGACCTCCACATCTGCCGACCAATCCGGTTTGTTCAAGGCATGATGGGGCGCAAAGACAGCGTGACCACGGGTAGGCCTGATGGTCTCAGTGCGGTCGCAGGGGAGCTATTTCCCTGGATTGGTTTTGCGCCAAGGGTACACAAAGACGGGGAAGTTGGTGTCGTAGGCGAGCGGGGGGTGGAGCCGTGGTTCCGTCGTCGAAGTGCACCTGCCCGATACTGGTCTTGCGCAGATGCTCCTCCGGTTCGTGAACAATCGTACAAGTGGCGCGAGTCTGAACTGCGCTCGATCTTGAATCCAGCGGCTCCACGGAAACGTTACGTTAGTGCAATAAATGTTAAATGTCTACTATTTCTTTTTGGGCTTGCTACCTACATACTTTCGAACCGCAGTGGTTTCGCTGGAATCCTAGCCGCGTGCTGCGCGACCGGCGGTGAGCTGTAGCAGCCGGTGTTCAGCTTAAGAAGTGGAAGGCATCTCGTTCCGGTGCATCCATGTCTGTGGTTATGACGTTTCGCTACGGCAGTCGATCACAGAACTCTAAAGGAGACCACAATGAATTGGGCACCTAGTCGGGTTGTCCTTTCCTCAATCACGGCGCGAGCGGGCGGGAGCCCTCTCCCGTTCGATTCTGTGCGAGGTGAACAATGAATCGCAAAGCCCTAGCGTTGTCTCTCCTCATCCTCGCGGTCGCAACCCTCTCCGCCTGTAACGGCGTCGACAGCCCTGCCGGCACGACCGGCGGGACACTCACGGTGCAAATGATCCAGCCGCCCCCGCAATCCATGATAGCCGGAGGAACGGCCGGCCTTGCTGCCACCGTGCTCAACGACAAGAACAATGCGGGAGTGACTTGGAGTTGTGCGCCTGCCGCAGCGTGCGGCTCGTTTAGCCCCGCGACGACCACCTACCAGATCACCACGCTCTACACCGCGCCCGTGGCCCCGCCCAACGGTCCCGTCACGACGAACCTCGCCTACACGGTCACCATCACGGCGACCTCGGTGGCGGACAGTTCGAAAAGCGCGAGTGCGACGGTTACTGTCGGCCAGCAGTACGCGATTGTTTTGCTGCCGGGCAATGGTTCGCTCGGCATGGTCGCCAGCGTCACGCTGGACGGAAACGGAAACGTCATCGGCGGTGAAGCCGACGGCTCCGCAAACGGACTCTACTGGACCACGCTCACAAAAACAGGCTCCGTCACCGGCACCTACGCTCTGGATGCGACCGGCCACGGGAACATTTCGTTGAACCTCAACAACACGAGTTGCTGCGGTAACATTGTCCAAACCCATGGGATTACCGCTACATCGAATTCCCATCTCGTGATCGCCGAGGAAGATCAGTTCAATGGGCTTACCATAGGCGCCGTCGGCAGCATGGATTTGCAAACCGCGTTGCAGCCGGGCCCAAGCTTTTCCGGGTCGCAGGTTTCCGGTGGCTATTCCTTCACCCTGAGCGGATATAGCCATGCATTGTTACAGAATGGAAGCTGGGGCGGCATCTTCACCGCGGATGGCACCGCGACCGCGACTACTCCGGGCAACATCACCGGCGGTATCTTTGACGAAAATGTGGGAAATAACGGGGGTGGCACGGGCTACAACAGTGAGATCGCGACCCCCGCAGATGGTCTCCCGTTCACCGGAACGTATACGGCTCCCGACGCTAGCGGGCGGGGTGTTATCACCCTGAGTACCTCCCCGGACACTCTCGGCCCTTGCGGCGCAACTCCGCTGCCTGCCTGCACGCAGTATGTGTACTACATTGTGACGCCAGAGGTGCTGCAATTGACCAGCAGGACCAACACCGGTAACGCGGGCAATGGCGGCAGCGCATTTGGGCAGGGATCCCTCGCTACCGCCGCTAACGATACCACCGCTGCTTTAACTGGGGGCTTCGTCTTCAGCTACTTCGGCTTTGGCGACAATAACTTTGGCGGTGACTCAAGCGCTGCCGCGGGCCAATTTACCACCGACGGAAACGGAAACGTTACCGGCGGGATCATGGATCTCAACGTTGCCGATGGAGGAGCTCCAGCACCGTCGGTTTGGACGACACCCACCATCGCCGGTTCCACATACTCCATCTCTGGCAGCCCGCGCGGCACTCTTACCACTCCCTCGGGCCAAATCTATAACATTTACCTGACCGATCCCAACCTCAACCTGCTCGACCCGAACAACCCCAGCGGAGCCGGAGGCGCCTTGCTGTTCGAGGCTAACAATACGTCCGCGACGGTGCCGTACGGCAACGCAATCGGGGTGATGATTCCTCAGGCCGACGCGGCTACTGCGACCCTTGCCGGCAGCTATGCCATTCTTCTCTCGAATCAATCGAACCTTGGTAGCTGTTGTTCCTCCGACGGCGGCTTCACCGGCGACTTCACCGTGAGCACAACGACACCGGGCACGTTTAGCGGCGAGGGCGACTTCCAAGGCAACGGTACGAACAGCGCCACGCTGATAACGGGCCCACTGACCGGCACGTTTACGGCGGATCAAATTAATCTCGGCCACTTCGCCGGCACGATCACAACCACGCCCGCTTTCCCGCTGGCCGCAGTCGGCGGGACGACACCGGGCACTGAAAACGTCGACTTCTTTCTTGCCAATGGTTCGCAAGGTTTCATTGTGGAAACGGACACCATTGCCCCGGTATTTGGCGTGGTGGAGGCGCAGGGTACGATCACGGGTGGCGCGGCAGCCAAACGTCCACATGCTCAACAGCAGCAAAGTCATCCTAAAAACCTTCTCCGGAAGACGGGGGAGCAGAACGGCCGGCTCTCCGGCCAGGCTGGCAGCGGGCGCGAGTAAGCACTGAAAATCTTGAGGAGGATCTCAATGACGGTTTTGTCGAGTGTTAGACTTCATTTCCGGTCCTGGATCGCAGTCGGCCTGGCCGTCGGATGTCTTCTGCTTCTGGTCTCTCCGCAGCGTTTGCTGGCCCAGGAATTCCGCGCCACTTTGACTGGGCAGGTCACAGACCCCGATGGCAGAGTGGTGGCCAAGGCCACGGTCACTGCCGTCAACAGCGACACGGGATCGATCTATACGAGTGAAACCAGCGACGCTGGCGTCTACTACATCCCCTACGTCGTCCCTGGCACGTACACGGTGAAGGCAACCGCACCGGGTTTTAAGACGGCGGTTCAGGACAAGGTCTTACTGCTCGCGGGCAAGTACTTTGGGCAGAACTTTAAGCTGGAGGTCGGCGCCATCCACGAGACGATGGAGGTGACGGCGGCCCCTGCCATGCTGGAAACCGAGAACGCCTCCGGCGGAACGATCCTGGACGAGAAAACTCTAGAGAATGTCCCGGTCGCTGGCCGCCAAGTTTACATGATGATTGGCACGGTGCCTGGGTCTCAGTTCACCCAAACTACATTTGGGCCGGGCGGGAACTCTGGAACACGAGGGTGGGACGTTACCAATCAGTACATCATCGGCGGCGGCGTGAATCCTGCCGACGCGTCGGGCGGCTTTAATCAGTTTACCCTAAACGGCGGCAATATCACGCAGCAGACCACCTACGGCAGCAACGGAGCCGGAACCTGGAACATCGCCCCCACTCTGGACGCTATCCAGGAAGTCAACGTCATGACAACAAACTATGATGTTCAATATAGCCGGACGATCGGCGGCACCGTCAACACCGTTACCAAAAACGGAACCAATACGTTCCATGGGGAGCTGTTCGAGGGCTACAAAGACGGCAGCTTGTTTGACGCCAACACTACCACGAATACGTATATCACGGGACTGCCTACGCAACAGCAGGTGGAGAACCAATTCGGCGGGACCTTTGGCGGCCCCATCGCCAAGAATAAACTGTGGTTCTTCTTCAGCTTTGAGGGTTACCGCCAGTCCATTCTTAATACAATTACCGGGAACGTGCCGCCCGCCTATCTGCGGCCGGGATACAACGGCAACCCCGGGGTTGATTTTGGTCTAGTCCAGACCATGGATCCTGGTTTTCTTTCCAACGGCGCCCAAGCGGATCCCTATACACTGTATGGCCTCGCGCTGTGGCAACCTGGGGATAGCACTAACCCGAGCAATCCAAACAACGCGATATGCTCTCCCGCCACTTCTACCGGTGGTCCACCCAGCACGTGCGGCAACAGCATAAATCTTATCCAAAACGTCAAACCCTTTACCGGCGGAACGGGAGGCGGCGCCCTGATTCCGGCCGCCCAAATCAACAGTACGGCCCTGGCCATGTTGCAGAAGAACTTCATCCCTCTGCCGAATATCAAAGGCGCCGAGAATTACATCGGCGGATTTGGTGAACCCGCGAACTTTTTTGCCCCTTCCCCGGATCTTTACAGCTATAACCAGCCGATGGTCCGGGTGGACTACAACACGAGCGACAAAACCAAGTGGTACAGCTTTTTTGCATGGCAGAAGGGCCACGAAGCCCGCAGCCTCAATGGGCTCACGGGGGTGGAGGCGAATGGCAATTACAACATGCGGGAGACCTGGTCAGCGTCGCAGGACATGACTCACACCTTCTCGCCCACGCTTTTAGGGGACTTCAAACTTGGGTTTTCCCGTTTCGCGAACAGCAGCCAGGACGGACTTCTCTCGAATGCGCAGCCAAGCAGCATCCTCGGACTCAACATGCCACTACCACCCGTGACCAGTTTGAAAGATGTGCCCGAGATGGGTGGCATTATTAGCACCGGCAATATCTTTGGGAACACCAACGACTCGGAGGCATCCACGAACGTTTCGTTGGATGCGGATTTTACCAAGTCGAAAAAGGCTCACAACCTCCACTTCGGCGGCGGGATTTACTACTTCACTTACGGAAATCCCATCAACGGTACCGTCCAAAACAACGCCAATGGGGAATTCGGATTTACCGGACAGTGGACGTCATTTGACCCACTCAACGGCAACTGCTATCAGCCCGCGGCCGACAACAATCCGGGCTATAAGGTCGGTACCGGGTGCAGCGGCAACTATGCTCCAAACGGATCGTCATGGGCGGACTTCCTGCTAGGTTTGCCGGGCAATGGCGCCGTCAATTGGAACGATTCGCTCTTTGATTATCAGCCGGCTTGGAATGTATACGTTCAGGATGACTGGAAGATCAACCATAGGCTGACGGTCAATCTCGGAATACGCTATGACGTGCAGATGGGGCTTAAGGAGCGCTACAACGAACTGCCCCGTGGCTTCTGCCAAACCTGCCTGAGCCCGCTCAATAGCGATGGTGTTTTCCAGGCCAACGTCCTGAATGCCAGTAACATAGCTCAGTGGCAGGCGGCCAACATCAATGTTGCCTCTATCTCTAAAATTCTAGGCGACACCGTCGTTGCCAACGTGAATGGCCAGCCGCGGAATGCCTATGACACAGATTGGAAGGACATCGCTCCCCGGTTCGGTTTCGCTTTTGCTATTAGCCCTAAAACGGTGTTTCGCGGAGGGTGGGGCTTCATGTATGGAGGCGGCCTGGAGGGCGGCGCGCCGATCGGGTACCAGCAACAAACAAATTATCTGGCAACAACAAACGCGGGTGACGATCCGAATCAGGGCGGGGCAGCACCGGGAGCCGTTACGGCGGGCCCGTATGGCATGGGCACGCCATTTCCCACGTCGGCTGCGTACCCCCTTGGTTTGCTGCCGCCCGTGGGTTCAGTTGGGCAACCTTTAGCCGGGGTGGGCGGCGGCGGTTTGACCATCGACACTCCGAAGCGTCTGATTCCCCGCACTCAGGTCATGTCGTTTGGTTTCCAGCACGAACTACCGGGCCAAGTAATTCTGGATGCGAGGTTTGCCGGCAATTACGCCAGTCGCCTGCGCGCGCTGCTGTGGTATGACGGCACGATTACGTTTCCCGAGTTACAGTACGCGCTGGCCCAAGGGAGCTCCGTTTATAGCAAGGAGGTGCCCAACCCGTACTATGGAGTCGTTTCCATGTCGTTCCCAGGCGGTTGCGGAACCTCGCCCACAATCCAAGCGCTTGCTCTATTGTTGCCTTTCTCTCAGTATTGCGGCCAGAATGGGACCGCCCCGCCGGTCGGAGCATACAATGCTCCCATCGGCAGGAACTGGTACAACGGGCTGGAAGCCAAGCTGACAAAGCGCACTTCCCACGGCCTGTCTTTCAACGTTGCGTACACATGGTCGAAGAACATGAATGGGGATGGCTATCAGAACGGCTATCCTTACCAGGATGCCAACGAAATCCATTGGATCTCGGGATATGACCGCACCCAAGTGTTCGCCGTGACTGGCGTATATGAAGTTCCGGTAGGGAAAGGCAGAACATTCCTTTCGGCGGCGCCTCGGGCGCTGGACTACGCGCTGGGCGGTTGGGTTCTGGGCTGGACCTTCGCGGCGCAGAGTGGCACTCCCGTCGGTGTCAACAACGGCTTTAACTATACCTGCGGATTTGCGCCACCCGGCAAATCCACCGTCGCGGAATGGATCAATCCTGCGATCCAAACTTGTTACTCCAACGTGCCACATATCGGCGGTACCGGATACACCTATAACACCACTGCGGGCGTTACCGCTGAGGTGCGCAACCCCACGGTGCCCAATCTCGACCTTTCGTTAGAGAAGAGATTCCGTGTCACGGAACGAGTGGGTTTCGAACTCCGAGGAGAGGCGTTCAACGCCATGAATTCGGTGCTCTTGGGCGGGCCAGATACCACTCCTACCGACGGTGCTCCCAGTCTTTTTCAAAACCAGACAACGGGCCGCTCCTACTGGACGGGCTTCGGCACGGTGGGTATGACTCAGCAAAACTTCCCGAGAAACCTGCGGGTTTCGGGAAAGATCACGTTCTAAACGAGCAGCGCGTCGCGGAGTGGAAAATCACGCTATGAGCAAGATGCAGCCTAGAACGGAGTTGGAAGGAGGAAGGATGATTACAAGAGGAAGGTCTTCGTCCGTGTTCTTAGCGCCGGTGGCGGCGTTCGTGATAGCGTTTCTGTTCTTGGCCATGCCTGCGCGCGCGCAAAACGTGCAGGTGGATTTGTCCTCCACTTTCAACGTGGCGGGTATCTTCACCACGGGAACAACGTTCCTGGGGACGTCCGGTATGGACAACGGGAATAACTGCACTCCTACTGCGCCCTACACAAATTGCCCGGACGCGTACTCGTCGAACCAGTTGGGGCTGTCCACGGCCAACCCTCCGACGCTAACCCCGCCATCGCTGAACGTACCGTTCACCTTTGGCCCCGTGAATACAGTGAATTGCGGGCCGTCGACCAGCACTGCATGTACAATAGACGTAGTCAACCTCACCGCTTCCGGAGTCGTCATCACCCTCCCCACGGACCAACAAACCATATATTCCACGCTGATCATTTTGGGCACTGCGGTCAATGGGGACCATAAGGGGCTGGTTACCGCCGCTTACACCGATAATTCGACGAATGTGTTCAGTCAAACTTTCAGTGACTGGTGCGGCTTCGGATCCAATCAATACGAGTCCATCGCCGTGGGCGGTATCAGTCGTATCAACAGCAACGGCACCCTCAACGGCGCGACTTGCAACCTTTACGCCTACACCTACCCTCTGGACTACACCAAAACCTTGCAAAGCATTACCTTGACGGACACCGACGATTCGGGCGAATCATTCGCGCTGGCAATCACTTTGAAACCGCCGACGTACACAATCAACGCGGCAACCGCCGCCCCGGCGTCGGTTATTGCTGGCAGTCAGAGCACAGCGACGGTAACGGTGACCCCGCAGCCCGGCTACGTTGGTACCATTACCCTGTCCTGCAGCATCACCCCCACAATTGTAAGCTCGTCCTCCGCCACGGCGCCAACCTGCAGCCTGAGTCCGACTTCGGTGACGGTGACCGCCGACGAGACCGCGCCGCCCACCACCACGCTGACCTTCTCTTCCACGGCGCAAGCGAACGCTATGCTGCAACGATCGTCCAGAGTGTTCTACGCTCTTTGGTTGCCTGGACTGGGGCTTGTAGGAATCAGCCTCGGATCTCGCAGTTCACTCCGAAAGAGACTGTCAGGTTGGTTGTTGCTCGGGATGCTGCTGGCGGTTTTGATTTCGATACCAGCGTGCGTATCGGTAACGCACCTAGGTAATGTCGGAACTCCTCCTGGGCAGTACACGATTGTGGTCACTGGGATTGATACAAACGACTTGAGTCAGGCCAGTAATGGCCCCGGAACCACGAACACTGTGGCGGTGATTGTGACCGACAAGTAACGACAAACAATGTGCCCAAGCCGGGGCGAGATCAGGATCTCGTCCCGGCTTGGTGTTTCGGGGGGAGTCATCTTAGGGGAGGCGGGCGCCGGACGGAAGCGAGGGCTCAAGACCTGAGGAATTCGCCGAAACGTCAAGGTGGTTTTTCGTGGGAACAGGGAGAAAGCAGAAATCATGCGCAGAGTCGTACGCTCCGGATTTGCCTTCATATTGGCAGTTTGCCCAGTCCTCCTTTCTTTACTGACCGCGTCGTCTTTACACGCGCAACAGCGGCAAGCGCTTCAAACTCAGGTTGCGGCGCCGGCAGGCGCGAAGCTGATCGGCCGCCTTCCCGGCTCGCAGCGCTTGCGGCTGGCGATCTCGCTGCCGTTGCGCAACCAGGAGCAACTCGACAACCTGCTGCGCCAGCTCTACGATCCGGCCAGTCCGAACTACCGTCATTTTCTGACGGTGCCGCAGTTCACCGAACAGTTTGGTCCGAGTCTGGGGGACTACCAGCGGGTAATTAACTTCGCGATGTCATATGGGTTGGAAGTCACGCACACGTATCCCAATCGCCTTGCCGTAGATGTGACCGGGCCGGTCGCCAACATTGAGCAAGCCTTTCAGGTGACGATGCAGGTCTATCAGCATCCGACGGAAAACCGCACGTTCTATGCTCCCGATGTGGAGCCTTCGGTTGAGCCAGGTTTGCCGGTGTTGAGCGTCGTAGGTTTGAGCACATACTATATACCTCATCCCTGGTTCAAGCAGGCCAACCCGAACCAGGGCACTCATAGCAATCAGACCGGCTCAGGACCGGGCGGTATGTTTACCGGCAGCGATTTTAGAACGGCCTACGGTGGGGGTACGGCGCTGGACGGCACGGGACAGGCCCTCGGGCTGATTGAGTTGGGATCGTACAACCTTAGCGAAGTGGCTACTTACTTCAAAAATATAGGCCAACCGCTCAACGTACCCATCGTCAACGTGCTGCTGGGGGGCGCCACCGGAATCTGCTCTCTCTGCAATGATGGCGAAGAGACCCTTGATATCGAGCAGGAAATCTCCATAGCTCCCAACGCCTCCGCGTTGATTGTTTACGAAGCCTATACCTCGACCGTCACGGCCTACGACGCGTACCTCCAGATCGCGAACGATAACATCGTCAAGACAGTGAGCCTATCTTTTGGCTGGGGTGGCGAACCTAGTGGGAACCCTACCTATGAAACGGTTTTTAAAACCATGGCGTCGCAGGGAATTAGCTCGTTCGTGGCGTCGGGTGACGCGGGTGCGAATTGCGGGGGGAATGGTTATCCCGGCAGCAGTCCAAACATCACGGACGTCGGAGGAACGGTTCTAACAACTAACGGCGCAGGGGGGGCCTGGTTATCAGAAACAGGCTGGTCAGGAAGCGGCGGTGGGTGGAACAACCAATCGCCGATTCCCACCGGCACCGCTAATGGTTTTCTCTGGAATCAATTGCCGGCCATTAATGCTACGGACGAAGGTTCGACGCAATATCGCAACATCCCGGATGTGGCTGCGGAAGCGAGTGATGATTATTTCTGTGGCTATGACTACTGCGGAGGAACTGGCGGAACCAGTGCGGCGGCGCCGAAGTGGGCCGGCTTTGTGGCGCTGATCAATCAGCAGGCGGCAGCCAACGCCACAGCCGCGGCCACCAACCCCACGATCGGCCTCCTTAACCCGCTCATTTATGACACCTCGGTTGATTCCGACTTCCATGACATAACATCTGGCTCGAACTACAACAGCAGCGCTCCTGCTGGTTGCACTTCTACCGAGTTCACAGCCGGCACGGGCTACGACCTCGTGACCGGATGGGGCAGCCCCAACGGGCCGACACTGATCAACGCTCTTGCTCCAACAACAACAGGGAATCCCAATTTTTCGATGTCGGCAACGCCCAGCATCTTGAATCTCACGCCGGGCGGTGGTGGAACCAGTTCGATTGCGGTCAGTGCATTGAATGGCTTCAATGCCGCCACGAACCTAACGGTGACGATCCCGGGAACCGGCAGCACGCCGCCGAGTGTGCCGCTAGGCCTGACGGCCAGCCTGAGTGCATCGTCAATTGCAGCCGGCGGCGGGCCGGTGACCTTGACGATTGGGACCACCAGTGCGACGCCCGGTGGCACCTACGTGGTAGCAATCACCGGCACCAGCGGAAGCCTGACTCAAACAGCTTATGTAAGGGTTGCGCTTCCTTGGTTTGAACTGGTTCCGTCGATCTCCCCATCGCTCGTTGACGTTTCGGCGTCCGTAGGAACAGTGCCCGTGGCGGGAGTGTCTATCAACCAAGGCGGGACCGTAACCGACACTATCACGGTCGAACCCTTCAACGGCTTCAGTGGCACCGTCGACCTGGCTTTGTCGGGCACGCCGCCCAGCGGAGTGACGTGGTCGCTCAATCCGACCACGGCAACCCCGACAACCACGAGCGCCCTGACCGAAACCGCCAGCAACGCATTGCCGCTGACGGGTGCGAACAGCCCCATCACGGTCCTCGGCGCGACCATCACCGGCACGTCGGCGGGCGTCCCGACACAATCGACCACCGTCAATCTTAATCTGTTTGTGAACCCACCGGTCAGTGGCGGCTTGGGAACGGCGGTAGATCTGTCCTCGGCATACAACCTCTACGCGTTCTACACGGACGCGGACGAGGCAGCCATTACCGCGACGAACAGCCTGGATGGCGTGGGCTCTGCGTATTCGGCGAACTTGCTGAACACAGGGCTGGACTTCAACGGCGTCCAGTTTAACTTTGGGACGCCGAATCAGTCTAATGCCGTCTACGGCACAGGCACTGCCATCCCGCTCCCCGCAGGCACGTACGCCACCCTGCAGATGTTGGCCACCGGAATCGAAGGCCCCCAGAAATCGCAGACGGTCACGGTGACCTACACCGACAACACGACCTCGCAGTTCACACAGAGCTTCAGCGATTGGTGCAGCGGCCTCAACGGCGGCGGTTGTACGAGTCCCGGGGGCTATTCTGGCGAGTCAGTCGCGGTGGCCATGCCTTATCGCGACAGCGCGGGCGGCCCGGACAATCGAGTTTTCTACCTGTACCACTACTCCTTCGCTCTCAACAGCAGCAAGACCGTGCAGAGCTTGACTCTGCCAACCAACCGGGATGTGGTGGTGCTAGCGGTCACCCTGGCCGCGGCACCGCCCAGCTATTCGCTCTCGGCAGGAGCGGCCAGCCCCACATCGGTCAGCCCCGGCGGTTCGTCTACCGCGACAGTGACCGTGACTCCTGCGGGCGGATACACCGGCAGCGTCACTCTTTCGTGCACCATATCCCCAGTCGTCAGCGGCGCGACAGCGCCAACCTGCGGCTTCGGCAGTACGAGTCCGGTGTCGGTAACCAGCAGTGCGGCGGTTAATGCAACGCTGACCTTCACGACCGTGGCTCCGTCACCCGCAGTGTCTAAGAAACAGCGATCGGAAATTAGGGACGGTAGGGTGATCGCCAAGTCCACTCCCGCGGCAAAGCCATCGGGAACCAAGTTCCAGTTCTATGCGCTGTGGCTGCCCCTCCCAGGACTAGCGCTGATTGGCCTGGGGCTCGGTTCCAGAGGTTCGGGCCGGAAGAGATTGTTGGGCTTGCTGCTCTTCTGGATGGCGCTGGCCGGTTTCATTATTCTTCCCGCTTGCGGAGGCGGGTCGTCAACGACACCACCGCCTAGCTGTTCGGCCGCGCCTGGCGTTCCTACCGGACTGGCGGCCTCCGGCACCACCACTTCGGGCACTACGCTGAACTGGACGGCGCCCACCACCATACCGGCGAATTGCTCACTGACCGGCTACTCGGTTTACGAGAATGGCAATCCCACTCCCATCGCCACGACGACAAACACTACGTACAACGTAACCAGCTTATCGCAGGGGACGCAATATAGCTTCACGGTGGCGGCCAACGATTCTTTTGGCGCGTCGGCCCAGACGTCCGCGGTGAGCGTCTCGACGGGAACGCAGCCTCAAGCTTACACAATCACAATCACCGGCAAGGATGCGAACGGCATGGCTCAGACCGGCGCTGCTGCTACGGTCGCTGTCACCGTCAACTAGAAAGGACCAGATACTGCGCAGCTTATTTCCAAGCAGCGTTCGTACTCTCGGTTTCTGGACCGCTCTGATGCCGACGCTTGCTTTGGCGGGATGCGCTGGTGGGGGCGGAACTGCGCAGCCGGGGAGTTTCACCCTTTCTGCGTCACCCTCGATCACGAGTGTCGGCCAGGGCGGCAGCACCAACAGCACTGTTACGGTAACGGGGCAGAACGGATTCAACGGCAGCGTGAGTCTGGGAGCCTCGGGTCTACCCAGCGGTGTAACCGCTTCTTTCAATCCCCCAGCACGACCAGCAGCAGCACATTGACACTGACGGCGAGCAACACGGCCACGCTGGGAAATGCCACAGTGACCGCCACGGGCACATCGGGAACGTTGTCGCAGACTGCAAAGATCGACCTCACGGTGGCCGTGCCGAATGTTACGGTAAGCCTCTCCCCAAAACAGGCAGCGGTGGCCGCAACCAGCCAGACCCAGCAATTCACCGCCACGGTCACTGGCAATACGTCTAACCTTGGCGTCACGTGGAGCGTGGATGGCACTGCGGGCGGCAGCGCTACGGCCGGAACGATCAGCGCGAGTGGTCTCTACACGCCGCCGGCCACCGGCGGCATTCACACCATCACCGCGACCAGCGTGGCGAACTCCGCCGATTCAGCTTCGGTCACCGTGGCTGTGACGGACCTTGCGGGAGTTTTCACGCACCATAACGATCTGTCGCGGGACGGTACGAACACGCAGGAGTATGCACTGACCCCTAGCAATGTGAATACGACCTGTGGTTCGTCAAAACCTCACGCTCTAGCAAGAGCTTTCTTCCGCTTGGTGCGTCAGCCTACCGATTCGTTACTCCGGCCCGATGTCACTCCAAGCCAAGGGTCGGCGCGCGACGAAGGCGTCACCCGCGAGGTTCTGATTGGGACAACAAGAGTTGATCCCGATAGACAGAGTTGTCGGAGTCTAGGACGCGACGGCGTAACGATGATGCAGTCCGCCAAGTCGAGGGAAGGAGTGAATCTTGCTTTCCACCGCAGAACATACCGCTGCTGGCCGACCTGTTGGGGGTATCCTTCGCGAGTGCGAGGTGCGTCCGATCTTCATGGTAGTAGCGAACATACTCAGACATCAGCCGCTTGAGGTGCCGCTCCTTCAGGACGATCACGTGGTCCAGCAGATCTCGTCGACAACTCCCGACCCAGCGCTCCGCGACACCGTTCTGCCACGGACTCCGAAAGGCAGTACGGATGGGTTGGCTTCCCACATCTTTCGCCGCCGAAATTACATCCGTTCCGAACTTTGAGTCGCGATCGAACAAAAGGAACCTGTGCGTCGGCATGTACGGCCATGCCTCCCGCATCTGCTGCACGATCCAGGGAGCACTAGGATTTCGTGTCACGTTGAAACGCAGAATCTTTCGCCGGTCATGGCCTATGACAAAGAAGCAATACAGAATGCCAAACGTGAGCGTCGGTACCGTGAAGAAGTCCATGGCTGCAATTGCCTCGCGATGGTTCCGGAGGAATGTCAGCCAGCGTTTGGCGGGGTCTGGAGTTCTCGGGATTCGCCGCAGCCATCGCGAGACAGTAGTTTCCGACAGTTGGAAGCCCAGCTTTAGCAGTTCGCCGTGAATGCGCGGCGCTCCCCAGGTTGGATTCTCCGCAGCGATGCGAAAGATCAGGGCGCGAACTTCCTTACTCACCGGTCTCCGTCCTCCGATGCGTCGGACTCTTGAAACCCATGTCCAATACAACCGGAAGCCAGCCCGATGCCAGCCGACAACGGTTCTGGGTGCAACCAGGATGAGAGGTCGCTCCCATCCGGACCAGAGCGTTCGTAAGACAACCCAGAACAGCTTGTGCAGGGCAGTCAGTCGACGGCGAGGCCGTTTGCCGTGCAAGGCTAGGACTTGCTGACGGAGAGCGAGATTTTCAAGGATGAGGCTCTCTCGGGAGCTGAAGGCGCTGATAACCCA